>NZ_JCACKO010000140.1:0-136726 GCF_059505445.1 Brasilonema angustatum
GACATGGATATCACAATGGTCCGTACATGGGTTTTGAAGGTGCTGTGAATATGGCGCGGGATATGTACAATGCCATTTACTCGCCTTTGATGAAGTTGGCTGCAGTGGATGTCCGTAAGGATCCTACCGAAGAAGATACATCCAGTGGTGAAAACAATGAAAGTTTGAAGGAGAAATCTGACGAAATCGCAGCCTACATTAAAGAGCGAACTGAGGAAATCACAGCCTATATTCAAGAGCGGTGTTTGTGGCAGTTCCACTCTCGTTCATGGGATAGAGAAGACAACATCAATGGTGTGATCAACAAAGCCATCGAAATCTTGACTGGAGAACAGGTAGCTGCTGAAACACCTAATGACAAGCTTTATTATGCAGACGGAAAGATTCTTGTAGTTGAGCTCAAAGTTAAGTTCTCATGGTTAGCCAGCATGGAACATGCACACATAAAGGCAGTACTGGAGTTAGTTAGACAAAAGCTGATTGGTATCGCCATCACTGGCTCGCTCAATGCTGAATTGAATCATTCTCTTTATTAAAGAGGAGTTCCCTAGTGCTCGACCAACCCAAAATTGCCAGGTTAAGGCAAGCAGGAGGAGTAGGGGAAGTAAGGGAAGCAGGGGGAGAGTAAGATTTTTTCTATCATCAACCCGTCAAAGTTAGTGTGGTGGACTACTAGTATTTTCTAGTACAAGGGGTGTGAGTTTGTAGTCAGCAATAGGCGTGTTTAAATAAGCGATAAATCGCTGACTACAAACCTCGTAAATTTAGTTTGGTGGATTATGAGCAATTTCTCTCAGTGCCAATTCCACCAAACTCACACAATCACCAACAAAGAATTCAGGCAAAATTCAATTCTGTACGATCGGGTGGCAAGTTGAGTCCAACCCCCACCGACAAATCTACAGAGTGTTCTAAGTTCTGGTCAAATTTCTGCTCCAAATTTCTACACTATTTAGGAGACAATTAAGATGTCTTTAGCTGTCAAAAAGAAAGAACGCAGTGGGGTCATCAATCCCATATTTACCTGTCAGCCTGCAGGAGCAGAATATGCTTCCATTGGTGTCAAAGATTGTATCCCCTTGGTACACGGGGGACAGGGTTGTAGCATGTTTGTTCGACTCATCTTTGCTCAGCATTTGAAGGAAAATTTTGACATTGCTTCTTCTTCACTCCATGAAGCTAGCGCTGTTTTTGGAGGTATGCCACGGATTGAGGAAGGTGTAAAGACGCTGGTACAACGATATCCTGATCTGCGGATTATTCCCATTATTACGACTTGTTCAACCGAGACAATTGGGGACGATATCGAAGGAACCATTACCAAGGTCAACAAATATTTAAAGAAAGAGTATCCCGATCGCGAGGTTCTTCTTATTCCTGTACATACTCCCAGTTACCGAGGTAGTCAAGTAACAGGATATGATGTCGGGGTACAGGCGCTTGTTACTAGTCTGGCAAAGAAAGGCGAACCAAATGGTAAGTTGAATATCATTACCGGATGGGTTAACCCTGGAGATGTCACTGAAATCAAGCACATCTTACAAGAGATGGAAGTTGAAGGCAACATCTTATTTGATACCGAAACCTTCAATTCGGCGACTATGCCGGATAAGTCCAGCTTTACTTATGGTAATACCACCATTGAAGAGATTGCTGATTCTGCCAATGCGATCGGCACCATTGCCCTATGCAAATATGAAGGCGGTAACGCAGCTAACTTTTTGGAAAGGGAGTTTGGTGTTCCCGCAGTTGTTGGTCCTACACCAATTGGCCTCAAAAATACTGACGCCTGGCTGCAAAATATCCAGAAACTAACTGGTAAACCAATACCGGAATCCTTGGTAGTAGAACGAGGCAAAGCGATCGACTCCTTAGCTGACCTTGCTCATATGTACTTTGCAAACAAGAGAGTGGCTATCTACGGAGATCCCGATTTGGTCATTGGGTTGGCAGAGTTTTGTCTGGAAGTTGAGTTAGAGCCAGTGCTACTCTTGTTGGGAGATGATAACAAAGCTCCTTCCAAAGACCCTAGACTTGCGGAGTTGGAGAAGAGAGCAAACCACGCTGAGTATGACATCGATGTGATCTGGAATGCGGATTTGTGGGAACTAGAAAGCCGCGTCAAGGAAAAAGGCGATATCGACTTGATTCTGGGTCATTCTAAAGGTCGATATATTGCCATCGATAACAAAATTCCAATGGTTCGAGTAGGCTTTCCTACCTTTGACCGCTCAGGTTTGTGGAAAAACCCCGTCATTGGCTATAGAGGTGCAGAATGGCTGGGAGATGCGATCGCTAACGCCATGTTTGTAGATATGGAGTACAAGCTTGATCGCGAGTGGATCTTAAATGTCTGGTAAGAGGCTGATAAGGACAATGCAGTTCGGTTAAGATCCCCCCGCCTGCGGCGACCCCCTTAAAAAGGGGGTAAAAGAGGGTTAAAAGCCCCCTTTTTAAGGGGGTTGGGGGGATCTTCAAAATATTAAAATGTTAACCGAACCGTATTGACTGATAAAGACACTTGATGATTAGCTAGATTCCTGACTTCGCAGAAGAAGTCAGGAATCTATCACCCAGAAATTGGAGAGGTATTATGGCTACCAGTATAGATGGAAACGTTGTATTTTACGGAAATTTAAGCGAACTGTATCGTTTAGCAAAAGAGGGTAAGATTAAGACTAGCTTACAAGGTAGTCATACCCGTCCCTGCAAATTTTGGACTGCAACGAAGATTTTAAGTGGGATTAAAAATGCGATCGTAATTTCTCACGGTCCAAGTGGCTGTGCTTATGGAGTCAAGCGAGCATATAAGTTAACCAACAGCCGCAATAGTGGTTCCCCTTATGAACCTGTAGTCACTACCAACATGAGTGAGAAATCGGTGATTTTTGGAGGGGAAAAAGAATTACGAGGCGCGATTTTAGAAGTAGATCAAAAATATAATCCAGATGCGATCGTTGTGGCAACGAGTTGTGCATCTGGAATTATCGGTGACTGTGTTGATGACGTGGTGAGTAAGGCACGCACTGAAATACAGTCTGAGATCATGACGATACATTGCGAAGGATTCGCAGGGGAGTATCGTAGTGGATTTGATATTGTATTTCGGCAAATCGTAGACTTTATGGAGCCACCCACTCCAGAACGGAAAGCACAACTTGCTGATGCCGTTAATATTGTGGGTGCAAAGATGGGTCCTGAAAGGACAGAAGTGGAAAGCGATGTCAAGGAACTGAAACGACTGATTAAAGGAATGGGAGCTAGGGTTCACAGTGTGATTGCTGGGGATTGCACATTAGATGAACTCAAGCAAGCACCGAGTGCGGCAGTCAACTGTACCTTATGTTTGGATCTTGGCTATACTATCGGCAAAGCCATGTCAGACAAGTTCAGTACTCCGCTGAACTCTACTATCCTTCCTTATGGTATTAGCGCTACAGAAAAATGGCTCCAAGGAGCTGCAAAATATTTAGGGATGGAAGAACAGGCGGATGCCTTGATGAAGCAGGAATATGCCGCAATCAAGACCGAATTTGAAGAAGCTAAAAAATATATAGAAGGGAAGTTAGCGATTATCGAAGGGCATGATGCTATCAAGTGCTTGTCCATTGCCCATATGTTAGAGCGCGATTTTGGGATGCGTGCGGTGATCTATAACTTCCATCCCTGGAGCACGGAGGCACGGGAAACCAGTGTAGACTACTTGTTGGAAACTGGGTTAGACCCGGAAATCTTAATTACCAAGGGGACGCTGGCTTTTGGTAAGTATGAGTCGATGAAGCAAACTGAAGACGAATTACTGAATTTTATTGGTGGTCTTGATGCAGATTCGGTGGTATATTTTGGTTCTTCCTTGAGTTTCCCACACATTCCCGTTGTCGATTTAAATGCTATCTTAAATCGTCCTAGATTCGGCTATCGCGGAGCCTTAAAGGTAGCTAAATGTATTAAAACAGCGCTTCAATACGGGTTTAGACCTCGCAGTTCGTTAACCAAGCAAATGGTATTCCCCAAAAACTCAGGGTTAGCATCTGCTCAATCACTCACAGGCAAATTAGCCCAAGACTTGCCGGATTGTACTGTATATGCAGAGAAGAGAAAAGGAAAATGTTGTCAGGAATAACAAGTAAAAACTCTACCGCAGTCAATACAATACCCTTCAACCCACAAGAAGGTAAAATGTCTGCTGGACTATCTTTTGACAATTGTGACCATAGCAAAGACCCAATTGTTGGCTGTGCCTTGGAAGGTATTGCAAACATGGTTGCTGGAATGAAAGATGTCAGTATTGTGATTCATTCTCCCCAAGGTTGCGCGTCAACTGTTGCGGCTGGCTATGATAACCATGAGGTTGATTTTACAAAGCGCAAAGTAGGTTGTACTCGTCTTTTTGAGTCAGACATTGTCATGGGAGCGTCTGATAAACTCAAAGGTATGATTAAAGAGGCGGATCAATCTTTTCATGCTAAGGTCATGTTTGTCGTTGGCACTTGCGCGGCGGACATTATTGGTGAGGATATTCAGGGTTTATGCAACAATATTCAGCCACAGGTCAATGCTAAACTTGTTCCTATACTTGCTGGTGGGTTTCGGGGCAATGCTTATGATGGCTTAGAAATGGGATTAGAGGCTTTACTTCCTTTCATCAAAAAAAGGCAAACCAAGAGGAGGGGGAGAAAGCCAAGGATTGTAAACATCATTGCACCACAGGCAAATGTGAATCCTACTTGGTGGGCTGATTTGCACTGGGTAACCCAGACGTTAAAATCTTTAAGAATTAAGGTACAAACGGTATTCTCCCACAATACCTCGTTCGCAGAACTGGAACAAGCTGGTAACGCAACCGCCAATATTCTTCTTAGTCATGATGTTGGGTATAAGTTTGCTCGGAAAATGCAACAGACTCATGACATTCCCCTCATTCTTGATGATATACCTTTACCAATCGGTGTAAAAAACACTACGCGGTGGTTGCAGGCATTGGCGGCACATTTCAAGATAGAAGAAAGAGTAGAACCGCTGATCAAACAAGGCGAAGAAATGGTTGTAGATACGCTTCGCCGACGAGCATTAATGATTATTCCCCGATATCGTAACTGTAGAGTTGCCGTATCTACAGATGGGACGCTTGGTATCGGACTGGTGAGAATGCTCTTTGAAGAGTTGGAAATGATTCCAGAAGTTTTGTTGTTTCGCTCAGCAATGCGTGAATCTCGCCCAATTCTGGAGCAAGAATTGCAAAGCCTTGGTCTTTCTCCTAGCGTGGTATTTTCTGCCGATGGATATCAAATAAAACAAGCCTTAACAGAGATTGATACTGATGCTGTTTTTGGCTCGGCATGGGAAAAATACATAGCAGAAGAACTAGGAATCCAAATCTCTTTTGATGTATTCAGCCCTACTAACAGAGAGACTTATCTTGACAAGCCATATTTTGGCTATGAAGGAATGATCAATATGATGGAAGTGGTTGCCAACGATTGGGATAGAGCTTTTCGTTCAAAACATATCCATTGGACTTAGAGGAAGGGCGATCGCTCTTCGGTAATCATGAAAAGGCGATCGCGTAACTATTCCTTATAGTCAGCAATGCTACCCGCGCCATCAAGCGAAACCGATAGCCGTTTATCTTCAATATCCTTTCCTTACTTGAGTAAAGATAAGCATTCCTCGGCGCTCAAAAGAGCCAAATATTTCTGGAACCGGGCAGAGTCTTTCTCGTAGATCCCGTCACTTAGATAGGTAGTATTTACAAGCTCCAAACGCTCCATATCCTTGATCGAATCAAACCTCCGGATTTACTTTGCGGAAGTGCGGGAAATTTTTTTTCCAGAAAATTTAGTAGGACGTTCTGGCTGATTGCCGTGTATTCAATCAACAGCAAAGGCACTGATGTAGCAACTTACACTGTATATTTTTAGTAAGGACGCGGTGCAGATGAGGGCTACAATATGGTCAGAAAAAAATATAGATTCCGCAGAATCAAACGCCTTTTAAGTGTACTGCTGCTATGTGCTATGTTCTTGGGCGCGGGATTATTGCCACCGACTTTCGCACATGTGACGGAGAGAAACTCAACCGTTCAAGCCTTACCCAATGCCCAAAACTTGCTTGAACAAGGCAGAAAACTTTATGAAGCTGAACGGTTTGCCCAAGCAATTGCAATATGGCAACAGGCTATCTCTGCATTCAAAGCTAATGGGGATGAACTCAGACAAGCAATAATACTAGGCAATCTATCATTAGCTTATCAGCAACTTGGACAATGGACTGATGCAGAAAGTGCAATCGCCCAAAGTCTCAATCTCTTAAAAACCTCACCAAATATAAACACAAAAGAGCACTCCCAAATCCTAGCGCAAGTCCTAGATATCCAAGGTCGTCTGCAATTGGCTCTTTCCAAAGCTGAAGATGCCCTAAATACTTGGCGAGTATCAGTTGACATTTATAAAAAAATAGGAGATTATAGCGCAGTTATTCGTAACCACATTAACCAAGCGCAAGCTTTGCAAGCTTTAGGGTTGTATCGTCAAGCCGAGAAGACATTAAAAGAAAGTACCAAGACTCTGCAAAGTCAACCCAACTCGCCTCTTAAAGTCACAGGACTGCGTAGCCTCGGCAACGTCCTGCAAGTCACGGGAGATTTAGAAACATCTTGGCAGATATTGCAGCAAAGTCTAGAAGTCGCTGACTCATTGCCAGATCAGCAAGCAATAGGTGATATTCTAGTTAGTCTAGGCAACACAGCTCGTGCCTTACAGCGTACGCAAGAAGCGATAGATTTTTATCAAAAAGCTGCCAAAACTGCCACCTCACCTACTACGCGCATCCAAGCTCAAGTCAATCAACTAAGACTACTTCTGGAAACCAAGAAATTCAAAACTTTCCAAGCCTTGTCGTCCCAAATCCAAACTCAACTTAGCGACTTACCCCCCAGCCGTACAGCAATTTCTGCTCGCATCAACTTTGCTCAGAGTCTAACACGATTCAAACAAGATACAACCGCAGACACTCCCGAATGGTTGGATATTGCCCAACTCCTGTCAACTGCTATCCAGCAAGCGAGAAGCTTGCAAGACAAACGTACAGAATCTTATGCTCTTGGTGTTCTAGCAGGAGTGTACGAACAAACCCAACAGAAGTCTGATGCCCAAAATCTCACCCAGCAAGCCTTGCTGATTGCTCAAGCTATTGATGCTAAAGATATTACCTATCAATGGCAATGGCAACTGGGACGTTTGCTGAAAGCTAAAGGAGATATAAAAGGGGCTACCGTCGCTTACACAGAAGCAGTTAACAACCTGCAAGACTTACGTAACGACTTAGTTGCTGTCAATCCTGAAGTGAAATTTTCCTTTCGGTATGAAGTTGAACCTGTATATCGGGAGCTAGTAGAATTACTTTTGCAACCTGAAGGAAATTCCCAACCTAGTCAAGAAAATATCAAAAAAGCTAGCCAAACAATAGAATTACTGCAAATAGCAGAACTTGACAACTTTTTTCGCAACACCTGTTTAAATGCTCGGATTCAAAGTAAAAAAGAAGACCAAATAGCAGCAGCAGTCATTTATCCTTTCATTTTGTCAGACCGATTAGAGGTTATCCTCAAGTTACCGCAAAAGGGCTGGCTGCACTATGCTACTCCTGTAGATGAAAAAGAAGTGCAAAGTACTTTAAAACAACTACAGGAAAATTTAACCAAGCCCCACACACTGCGACAGGTTCAACTCTTATCCCAAAAAGTCTACAACTGGCTGATTAAACCGGCTGACTCTGACTTAGCCAACAGTAAAACCACGACTTTGGTGTTTGTGCCAGATGGTTCCTTGCGGAATATCCCAATGGCGGCTCTCTACGACGGCAAACAGTATTTGATTGAGAAGTATAGCATTGCACTGACCCCCGGTTTGCAACTGATTTCACCCAAACCATTGCGCAAAGGATTAAAGACAATAGCCGCAGGATTGTCTGAACCACGTTCCGGATTTGATGCACTGCTCAACGTGAAGCGTGAATTAAACGAAATCCGCTCTCAAGTACCCAGCAGCATACTTCTCAATCAAGAATTTACTAGCACGGCTTTGCAAAACAAACTTAATTCTTTACCATTCCCAGTCGTTCATCTTGCAACTCATGGTCAATTTAGCTCTAAAGCTGAGGAGACATTTATTGTCGCTTGGGATGAACGCATTTATGTTAAGGATTTGAATAAGTTAGTGCAAACTGTAGAGTTAAACAGACCTGAAGCTATTGAATTACTTATCCTGAGTGCTTGTCAAACAGCTACTGGGGATGAGCGATCTGGATTGGGAATTGCTGGTGTCGCTTTTCAAGCGGGAGCACGTAGTACCATCGCTTCCCTGTGGAACTTAGATGATGAGTCTACTGCTGTGTTGATGAGTAAATTTTACCAAGAATTAGCAAACAAGAAACTCACGAAAGCCGAGGCGCTTCGTCGCGCCCAGTTAGCTCTTTTACAAAATCCTAAGTATAAGCGTCCTATGTATTGGGCACCTTACGTTCTGTTAGGTAATTGGATGTAATATTATGTGTAGTTGAATAACCGTAGATGGAAACGGCGTGAGCACTAGTGCTAAATTTCGTGTCTGTGTGGCAAAAGATTGATGAATTTTTGTAAAGAAATAGCGGATTTTGTGTAAAATTTGTGTGCTTGAATAGAAAATTGGGCAGAGGTGACTTTCACGACCAGTAGATGTGACTGATTTGATACTGATGCAGCGTAATCGTTGGAGAGCGACTGCTGTTTTCTTGGGGGGTGCAATGTTGGAAATAAGTACTCGTTGGGGCGTTTTGTTAGGGATTGCGATTGGTGGTGTGTTTTCTTTGTTTGGAGATTGTGCAGTAGCTCAAGTTATTCCTGATGGCACTTTGCCTAATAACTCTAGTGTCCAAAGAGAGGGAAACACCTTCAATATCACTGGAGGAACCCAAGCTGGTGGCAACTTATTTCACAGCTTTCGGGAGTTTTCTATTTCTACTGGCGGTACTGCTTTTTTTAATAATGGTGCGGACATTCAGAATATTATCAGTCGGGTAACGGGTGGATCAGCATCTAATATTGATGGGTTGATTCGTGCGTCGGGTACGGCTAATCTGTTTTTGATTAATCCGTCGGGGATTATATTTGGACAGAATGCGCGGTTGGATATTGGCGGTTCGTTTGTAGCAAGTACTGCTAGTGGCTTGAAATTTGCGGATGGCTTCGAGTTCAGCGCTACGGCACCTCAAGGAACACCCTTGTTGACTATCAATGTGCCCATTGGTTTGCAATATGGGAGGAGTGCGGGGAGCATGCGAAATCAATCTCAGGCAACCAATACTAGCGGTGTCCCTGTTGGTTTACAGGTAAAGCCTGGTAAAACTTTGGCGCTAGTGGGTGGCGATGTCAGCTTAAATGGCGGAATTTTATTTGCGCCGGGTGGTCGAATCGAGTTGGGAGGTATAGTAGGACAGGGAACGGTAGATCTGAATATAAATGGCAGTAACCTGTGGCTAAATTTTTCTAATAGTGTAGCGCGAGCCAACGTATCCCTTGACAATGGCGCTGTAGTGAATGTACGTGCTGGCGGTGGCGGGAGTATTGCCATCAACGCCCGAAACCTAGAGGTTTTCCAAGGAAGTCAAGTGCGGGCGGGGATAGCGTCAGGGCAAGGGGTACCTGACACCAAAGTAGGAGATATTGAAATTAATGCAACACAGGCAATTACCCTTACTGATGATACTGGAAGAGGAAGCTTTATTTCTAATAACGTGGAAAGTAACGCAAAAGGCAACGGAGGTGATATCCACATCTCCACGGGGTCGCTCTCTGTAAGCAGTGGCGCTCAACTATATGCTGGCGCTTCTGGACAAGGAGATGCGGGCAGCGTGACCATTAATGTCCGCGATACAGCCTCTTTTGATGGAGAGCGCCCAGGCTCTCCTTACTTAGTCAGTGGTGCATCCAGCAGAGTGGAAAGAACCGGCAGGGGTCAGGCGGGTAACGTCAATCTCCAAGCGGGGTCGCTGAGACTAACCAATGGCGCTGTACTCGAGTCCAGTACCTCAGGACGAGGAAATGCAGGTAGTGTAAATATTAACGCCCGTGATATTGTCTTCGATGGGCAGACTACCAATGGTTCCACCAGTAGTGGTGCATACAGCCGAGTAGAAACTGTTTACCAACAAGGTGTTGGTCAGGGGGGTAATATCAAGATTAAAGCTGATTCACTGAGAGTCACCAATGGTGCTGTCATAACTACTAGCACCGACGGACAGGGGAATGCGGGAAAAGTGCTCATTAACGCCCGCGATATCGTCTTTGATGGGATGGGTACCTTAGTTGAAAATTTCAGACAATCCAGTGGTGCCTTCAGCGCTGTAAAAAAGAATGGTGTGGGTCAGGCAGGTAGTGTTGATATCAAAGCTGATTTGCTGAGAGTCACCAATGGTGCTGTCATAACTACCAGCACCGAGGGACAGGGGAATGCGGGAAAAGTGCTCATTAACGCCCGCGATATCGTCTTGGATGAGGTGGGTAGCAATGGATTCTCTAGTGGGATCTTCAGCACAGTGGACAAGAAAGCTGTGGGCAATGGTGGTCGCATTGACATCACCACCGAGTCGCTTAGAGTGACTAATGGTGCTGAACTGGCTGTCAGCAGTCAAGGGAATAATAACGCGGCAGGCAATATAAAAGTTGGAGCACGCTCTATTCAGCTAGACAACCAAGGTGCTATCGTAGCTGAAACTGCATCAGGTAAAGGTGGCGATATTACCCTACAAAATCTGGACTTATTGCTGATGCGTCACGACAGTCAGATATCCACCTCCGCAGGTACCGCACAACAACCAGGAGACAGTGGCAACATCACCATCAATGCTCCTAATGGTTTCATCGTCGCCGTACCAGGTGAAAATAGTGATATCACTGCTAATGCATTTGAGGGCAGTGGTGGGAGAATCACGATTAAAGCTACTGATATTTTTGGCATCGCACCCCTAACTCGGCAAGAGCTTGAGAGGTTGCGTCCTGATTTAAACCCCAGTCAATTACCAACAAATGACATCATTGCCATTTCACAAACAAATCCTTCTCTAAGTGGCACGGTGCAAATTAACACACCAGATATTGATCCCAACAGCGGCTTAGTCAACTTGCCCTCAGTACCAGTTGACACCAAATTAGCCCAAAGCTGTACTGCGGGTAGCCCTATAGCTAAAAGCCAATTTACTATCACCGGACGCGGCGGCTTGCCCTCCAACCCAGGCGAACTCCTCAACACTGATGCAGTTCAAGTAGACTTAATTACTCTCAATCCCAAAAGTGATAACCGCAAGAGTCCAACTGTTACCAGCAAAACAACTACCACCACACCAGAACCCATTATAGAAGCGAGTGGTTGGATAATAAACGAAAAAGGGGAAGTCGTCCTCATAGCAAATTCTCCTACCACGCCCCATAGTCCTTGGTATAACCAGCCAAATTGCAAAGCAAATCAGCACTGAACTTCACTGCTGATTTTCCAACTTACAGCAGTCCACTTTTGGTTCAGTTGTCATATCATTCAAACCAACAGCTTGCAACAGCCTCGCCCAAGAAGTCTCTTGCGGATTCATTCGACGCAGTTCACTAGCAGCACTCAACGCCTCATACCAAATACCATTAGCAGCATAAAGGTTTACCCGTTGGCTTGGTGTTGCTTTTTCCAATTGAGTTTTTAAAACGGAGTTTACTTGCTCCCGTTTTACATATCCCTCAACATTCGCAATAATTTGATTATCCTTCTGACAGTAAATGTTGAAATACCAGCGGTATCGTTTCCCAATCTCCAGAGGTGCTGCTTTTGATGGTAAGCCAAGGTTAATCACTCCTGGTGTCCCTGTCAAAGAAGTTTTGTAAATAGTCTGATTTTGTGCTTCATCTTCTAGGACAAACTCTCCATACGCAAAAGACGAGGAATAAGGAACATAAAACCAGAAACTAGGATGCTCAGCAACTGTTGCTGCATAAACCAATTCTGATTTTGAATAAACGGGTACTAAAGCTGTTAGCCGCTTTTGAGAAACAGAAGCCAGGGGCTTATTCATGTTCCCTCCACAGCCACGGCTACCTGCTTCTGTTCGCTTACCTGGTTCTCCGATATCTGGTGGTGGAGGTGGCGCAGCGAAAATCAATGATTGGTTGAATTGTCCCTTGGGTTTTAATGTTGGGCTTTGTCCAAGAAGGGAGTTAACAGACTGTGCTCGGACTTGTATACAGCTAAGGAATGTTAAACTGATGGCGAGGGAAAGTTGAATCTTTTGCATAAACAATTTTTTTATTGTTATCAACTTGTAGAAAATTTTTCTACTTCAACTTGTAGAAATTAGTTGTTGCTAAGTTTGTGGTGAATTGAGATAAATTACCACAATGCTGCCAGTCGCTATTAAAACTAAGGCTGACGGGACGAGGGGAACCCAAATGCTAGAGCAAAAGAGAATTAAGCAAAGAAAATATAAGATGCCTATTGCGCCTCCACCCGCCAGGATGAGATGTCGTCCAGAGCGATCGCGCCAAGCAATTATACCTCCCACAAAAGACCAACCCCAAACCCATAACACTTCGCCCCAAAGAGGTAAAATTAATAACAAAGGTCGTTCATCTTTTACCGCACTCACGATTTGACTGACCATCTGTGCTTGCAGAATGACCCCTGGTATTTCCTGGTAAAAACCCTGCCCAGTTATGTAAGGGGTAGGAATATAATCACGGAAGCTTTGAGCAGTGGTACCAATGAGGACAATTCGGTCTTTGACTTGTTTGGGGTTAACTTTATTCTTAAGAACATCTGTAAGCGTGACTGTAGGGGCAATTTCCAAAGGAGAATCTTGGTAAGAGCGGTAATTGAGCAATATTTGATAGCCCTCTGTATTTACTTGTTGATAGCCACCCATGTGCGCTTGCAACTGCTTGAAAACAATGTTGCCTAATTGCAATTCCCCTGCTTTGGTATACTTGGGATAAATACCCTCCTTTTCTAAGTAGTGAAATGCCAGTTGGGTGTTAAGGGCGTAGCGTGCAGTACAAGGGGATGTTGGATCTGCTGGTTGCATTGCTAATAAATGGCGACGCAGAACGCCATCTGGATCTTTAACAACATCACTAAATCCTTGGCGTTCTGGGGGAACCCCCTTTGGAGGTGGATTTCCCGGACGGTTTTCTGTCTTGTCGCTTACTTTGCAAATCGCAAAGAAACTGTTATCTGTTTTCAATCGAGTCGCTAAAGAAGTTTGCTTCGGTTGTGATGGCTCATCACGATAGATATCCAAGCCAATGGCTCTCGGTTGGAGAGGTGCAAGTTTTTCCAACAGTCGAGTTAGTGCGAGATCTGATAGAGATCCTCTTCTGTCCTTTTGCTCTGGTAGTTTCAAATCATCTTCAGTGATAGTGACTATCAACAGGCGCGAATCTTGTTTTTCCTGTGGACGCGATCGCATGAAATGGTCGAAAGCCTGCAACTCCCATGCTTGTAGTATCCCAAGCCAGCGCACTCCCATCAACAAGCTTGTGACTATAAAACTAATCATCAAAACTGTTTTGAAATTGAGTTTAGGTTGGCGTAAAGGTAGGAGAAGCGGTTGGCGATGCTGCTTTGGGGACGCACTCTCCGGGCGATAGCGTATCTCCTGCCCAGACGCTTTGCCTTGGCGTAGCCTGTCCACAGGACTTATGCGGAGCGTGTGCTTTGCACTCAGTGCTGCGCCGTTCGCCCTTGGCGTCTCCCCTTGGGAGACGCGCAGATCGCCCCCTTGGAACGGCTCTTTTGGAGCATCGCCCTTAGTTTTCTCTCGCAACTCTTTCCAATTTGGGGACGCAAGAGCAGGGTTTTGACAAATCACAGGTAACCAGCTAGCACCAGGAAATTCACTTTCTAAACCTTGCAACTGTTCCCGCGCTTCCCGCACTGCTAAATAAAACGACTTACCATCAGCAAACCCCCGAAGAAAACGCTTCAAAAATTCTTGTGCCACTTTATCCGGCACTGGTTCTCGCATGACAATCATTTGGGGAATATGCAAATCATCCAGCTGCTGTGCTAATCCCAAGCCATCACAAGAGTTAAAAATTGCCAACTGTAACCCGCGTTCTATCGCTTTTTTTAGGGCATTTTTTAACTGCTCAATCGCTAAGCTTTCGGTAGGATTTATATGTATAAAACCTGTTTCCCCATCAGCTTGACTAGAACTATGCCCTGCAAAAAATAGAATGTCCCATCCCTGCTTATCCCAAAGCTGCTCATCTATCTCTGAGCGTTTTGGCTCTACCAAAAATACCGTTTCTGCATCTTTTGATAAATTCTCCAATAACTTTTTGTCAGCGTCAATGTCAATTCCTGTGCTATCTCCTAAAATTGCCAAAATTCTGACTGGAAGAGCCGAATTGACTACCTGATTTTCTGACTCAAATTCGATGGGACTTAAAGCGACTTCTGCCAAGCGATAATCTTCAAAAAAGCGCCAAATATGCCAGGGGAGTTTTCTTAAATAACTGTCTTCAGTTTGAATAATAAATCGAATCTCGTCAGACTTGGATAATCGCGTTCTCAGTTGTAATTCTATCTGTCGAAAATCCTGATAATCCAACCAATTATTGAGGCTTATTCGTAACTGTTGACATATCTCATCAAATTCAGCATCAGAAACGTGGGTTATGTCAGATTCATCAATTTTAATATCTTCATCAATGAGTTCTTGTTGACGTAAACCTATATTTAGAAAGCGAGCCGAATGGATTAAATCATACAGCAATTGCCAACGACGGTAGAGGTCAAGAATATTTGGAGCAGCTGGTAAACTACCCTGAAATTGACTTGTTTTGGAATTATCCTCTGACTGTAGCACAACAGTCACAAAGTCAAAGCCGTCTTGTAGAGTACCCCTTCCCAAGTTTAAGATAACTAACTTACTCATTTTTATAATCGCGCAAGTTGTTAAACCACAAAATCTTCCGTAATACTAAAATTATCGATAGCTACTTGGATTTTGAATGTTTTTCTTTTTAGGCATGTAAATCGTTTCAGTTGAATCAAGTTATCTTGAGTTCGTGATTAAAATTCCTGGAGAGTTGCTCCTAACGATGCTCTCCTTATAGTGTCTGCTTTTGTATAACTCAAGATTGCAATGCATTTGAGGTTCTGTTTTCCATTTAATCGTAGAGTAACCCTTATTATTCTCTACAGTCATATACATAGAAAATTTCTCAATCGAATTTTGACGGCTGGGCAGTTTGGGTATGCTGGTAAACATCCTGACCTCTTGTTTCAAAGCAAAGGGCTGTATTTCTATAGAAGATACAAGTGTAAAAACTTCGTTTCCGTATAGTAATGGTCCGGATGGATTTGTTCTAGAGCGAAAAACAGGGATAAAAATGTAAGAAAAATTACATTGTTTAAGCTAGTTCAAGGAGATATATCTAGTCTGAGGGTACTACTTTATAAAAAGAGGATATTAATTATACTGCTATTGGGTTAAGGTTGGCATGTAACTTGTTGGGTATTATGGCTATGAAGTAGTTTGTATTAAGTGTACTACTTACTTATTGGTGCCGTTCGAAGCGTTTTATGAGGAGTTGGGAGTGAGGTTGAAAAATGTACTTCATGTACCTGTTCCCTGCTATAGTGAAGTACCACCGCATGGCGGATAAAGTGTAGTTTCAACTTATGTCATCACAAATCCGCCGCTGGGGGTCATCTTTACTCATACCGTTGTTAGGGTTTTTCAGGTAGTCTCGCGCCCAAGAGCAACCGCGTCTTAACAAATCATCAAGATTGAAATTCCACAGAATCACTTTTCCGTCTGCACCTGCAGAAGCAAGCATCTGACCATCGGGACTGAAACTGACGCCAACAACTGGAGCATTGTGCCCAGTGTTAGCGTAGCGTTCCGAAGGAAGGGTGGTCATCAAGCTGCCATCTCGCCTCCAAAGTTTGATAGTATTGTCAAGACTTGCAGAAGCGATAGTTTGCCCATCTGGGCTGAAACTGACGCCAATCACCTGAGCGTTATGCCCAGTGAGGGTGTTAATTAAGCTGCCATCTCGCCTCCAGAGTTTGACAGTTGTGTCATTACTTGCAGAAGCGATGGTTTGTCCATCCGGGCTGAAACTCACACTATTAACCCAATCGCTATGCCCAGTAAGGGTGTTAATTAAGCTGCTATCTCGCCTCCAGAGTTTCACGGTTTTGTCATTACTTGCAGAAGCAATGGTTTGCCCATCAGGACTGAAACTCACGCTATTAACCCAATCACTATGCCCAGTGTTAGCGTAGCGTTCCGAAGGAAGAGTGTTAATTAAGCTGCCATCTCGCCTCCAGAGTTTCACGGTTTTGTCATAGCTTGCAGAAGCGATGGTTTGCCCATCAGGACTGAAACTGACGCCAATCACCGGAGCTTTATGCCCAGTAAAGGTAGTTATCAAGCGACCATCTCTCCTCCAGAGTTTCACAGTTTTGTCAAAACTTGTAGAAGCGATGGTCTGCCCATCTGGGCTGAAACTGACGCCAATCACCGGAGCTTTATGCCCAGCAATGCTAGTAATCAATATGCCATCTAGCCTCTGGAGTTTCACGGTATTGTTAACACTTGCAGAAGCGATGGTCTGCCCATCTGGGCTGAAACTGACGCCAATCACTGGAGATTCATGACCAGTGAAGGTAGTTATAAAGCGGCCATCCCACCTCCAGGGTTTCACGGTATTGTCAACACTTGCAGAATTGATGATCTGTCCATCTCGGCTGATACTAACGCCAATCATCGGACTTTTCTGACCCGTGTTAGCGTAGCGTTCCGAAGGAAGGGTGGTCATCAAGCTGCTATCTTGTCTCCAGAGTTTCACGGTGTGATCCATACTTCCAGAAGCGATGGTTTGCCCATCCGGGCTGAAACTAACGCCAGTCACTGCAGATTTATGTCCAGTGAAGGTAGTTATCAAGCGACCATCTCGCCTCCAGAGTTTCACGGTTTGGTCAACACTTGTAGAAGCGATGGTTTGCCCATCTGGGCTGAAACTGGCGAAATTAACCGGAGCTTTATGCCCAGTGAAGGTGGTGAGCAAGTTGCCATCTCGCCTCCAGAGTTTGACGGTTTGGTCAACACTTGCAGAAGCGATGGTTTGCCCATCTGGACTGAAACTAACACCAGTCATCGCACCTTTCTGTCCAATGAGAGTGGTGATTAATGTGCCATCTCGCCTCCAAAGTTTCACAGTTTTGTCAAAACTTGCAGAAGCGATGGTTTGCCCATCTGGACTGAAACTAACGCCAGTCACTGGAGCTTGATGACCAGTCAGGGTAGCAATCAAGTTGCCATCCTGTTTCCAGAGTTTGACGGTTTTGTCATAGCTTGCAGAAGCGATGGTTTGCCTATCTGGGCTAAAACTGACGCTAGTCACTGGAGCTTGATGCCCAGTCAGGGTGTTGAGCAAGCTGCCATCCCGCTTCCAGAGTTTCACAGTATAGTCTGAACTTGCAGAAGCAATGGTCTGCCCATCTGGACTGAAACTAACGTTAATCACCCAAGCTTTATGCCCAGTGTTAGCGTAGCGTTCCGAAGGAAGAGTGGTGAGCAAGCTGCCATCCCGCTTCCAGAGTTTCACGGTATGGTCAAAACCTGCAGAAGCGATGGTTTGTCCATCTGGACTGAAACTGACGCCAATCACCTGAGCACTATGCCCAATAAGGCGGTTTTGCTCTCTCACATCGTAAACGGCTTTCAGCAACCCCGTCACGACTTGTATTCGGGTGTACGGTTCTGCTTCACCTGAGTGTATCAACTGGCGTAGTTTTTTCCCTGCTTTGATGTTTTCTATCAACCCATCAAGTTCCAAAATTCCACTAGCAGTCTTACTTTTTGCCTGTAGTGCCGCATTTTTGTACTGCTTTTGCACTTGATTCCACTGGTTAATGGCAAAAATAGCTGCTGCACTCACAAGTATAGTAGAAGCAATGGCTACACCAGTTCTTGTTTGAGCTGCTTGACGCGCTTTCCTTTCTTGCTCTAGCTCTCTTTGTCTACGTTCTTGCTCTTCTCGCTGCAAGCGATCGCGTAACCCCAAACTCAACTCAATAAACACTTGCTCAGATGGACTAATCTCCTCTCGTCGCTGTTGCAACCAATCCTCTGCTTCCGCTAAAGATGTACCATGCAACAGAGCTCCCTCATCATTATTGGTAACCTCCCATTGACGCATTGCTCCCCGTAATCGCTCTTGCCAAGTGCGAAAAGTGCGATCGCTCTTCATCCACTCTCTCAAGCGTCCCCAACCCAGAATCAAAGCCTCATGCACCACCTCCACTGTTTCTTCAGAAGTCGCTTCGTCATAACCAATCACCACCAGACGCATATCCTCACTGTTGAGGCGCGTCACCAACTCCCAGTTTTCTTGTCCTATTTCTTGGCGCGTGGCTAGACGACGGGTATCTTCCGTCCCCGTTGTTTCTCCTGGACGCACCAGTTGTGTGAAAACTCGCCGTATCTGTTTTGGTTGATACTCTTGAGCTATCTTGTTGTATACTTCTTCTGCGTATTTACCCAGAGCCTCTTGAATACCGCCAATTTCATCGTAAGCTTGATTCGTCAGTTGGCAAGTTCTGTGTTTTATCGCTTCTGTCCAAAGCTGTTTCAGGGCAAATTCCAGTAAAGGTAGTTTGTCTGGTGGCGATTTGTGTTGCGAGTTTTCCGCTTGCTTGTGTGTTTTCTTGCCAACATCATTGAGAATCCGCTCTATCAGTCCTGTCTCTAGTGTGACACCCAAGGAGTATGCAGGATGTGCGATCGCTTCCCCTAATTCCTGCTCATTCATCGGTCCCAGGTTCAAACAGTTATTTTCCAAGGCATCGTTAAAAGCGCGGTAGGATTGAGCATAGCCATAAAAGTCAGACCGCAGCGTCAACACCAGTTTGAAACAAGGCGCATTATACACCGCCTCCAATACACAGTCCAGAAAACTCTCGCGTTCCTCAAAATCTGGGCAGAGGGTGTAGAGTTCCTCAAATTGGTCAGCCACCAACACAATCGATTTGGGATTGGTTGATGATATCCTAGCTATAAATTGAGTTAAAGCATTCTTGTCTGAGCGCAGTTCCGTTGCCAGTTGGTGAATTTGAAAGAGGTGATGCTCCAGCTTTGAACTGCCCAAAGCGCGAACAGATGGGTTTAGCTGAGGTTCAGCCTCATTACCAGCAACAGCTTGAGTTGATTGCAAAGTTAAAAGTGCCGTAGCTAGGGCATCCAACGGACGCTTTCCAGGACGGAAATGGGCAATTTGCAAGTTATCCGGTTTCTTAAGCAGATAGGGAATCAGTCCAGCAAACACCACCGAAGACTTGCCCCTACCGCTTGGTCCAATCACCGCCACTAGTGGCTTTTTATTCACCGCCTCTAATAGCCGGTGTGTAAAAGCTTCCCGCCCAAAAAACACCGACTTATCTTCTTGTCGGAAAGCGGATAATCCTTTGTACGGGCAACGAGGAGTACCCCCCAAATCTATCCATCTTGGTGGTAATTCTGCGGGATTCTGGCAAATCACAGGTAACCAGCTAGCACCAGGAAATTCAGTTTCTAAACCCTGCAACTGTTCCCGCGCTTCCCGCACTGCTAAATAAAACGACTTACCATCAGCAAACCCCCGAAGAAAACGCTTCAAAAATTCTTGTGCCACTTTATCCGGCACTGGTTCTCGCATGACAATCATTTGGGGAATATGCAAATCATCCAGCTGCTGTGCTAATCCCAAGCCATCACAAGAGTTAAAAATTGCCAACTGCAACCCGCGTTCTATCGCTGTTTTCAAGGCATTTTTTAACTGGGGAATAGTTAAACTTTCGGTAGGATTTATATATATGTGACCTGTTTCTCCATCATTTCTGCTAAAACTATGTCCAGCAAAAAACAAAATATCCCATCCCCGCTTATCCCAAAGCTGCTCATCTATTTCTGGGCGTTTTGGCTCTACCAAAAATACTGTCTCTACGTCGTTTGATAAGCTTGACAATAACTTTTTGTCAGCATCAATATCAATTCCCGTGCTATCCCCCAAGATTGCCAGAATTCTCACTCTTTGGGCAGAACTTTTTGTTTGACTTTCAGGCTCAAATTCTATAGGACTTAAAGCTACTTCCGCCAAACGATAATCCCTAAAAAAACGCCAAATATGCCAGGGCAGTTTTCGTAGTAAATTATCCTCAGTTTGAATAATGACTCGGATTTCATCATCATGAGATAATCGCATCCGCAGTTGGCGGTCAATGTTACGAAATGCCTCAGTATCCAACCAATTATCTATTTGATTTTGTAATTCTTCACATAGCTTATAAAAATCAGCATCAGAAACGTGAGTCACGTCAGCTTCATCAATTTTGATATCTTCATCGGTTAGCTGAGATAGACGCAAACCTATATTTATAGAGCGAGCCGAATAGATTAAATCATACAGCAATTGCCAACGACGGTAGAGGTCAAGAATATCTGGAGCCGCTGGTAAACTACCCTGAAATTGACTGGTTTTGGAATTTTCCTCTGACTGTAAAACAACAGTCACAAAGTCAAAGCCCTCTTGTAGAGTACCCCTTCCTAAGTTTAAGATAACTAACTTATTCATTTTTTCTGATCGCGCAAGTCGTTAAACCACAAAATCTTCCGTAATACTAAAATTATCAATAGTTACTTGGATTTTGAATGTTTTTCCTTTGGGGCATGTAAATCGTTTCAGTTGAATCAAGTTATCTTGAGTTCGTGATTGAAATTCCTGGAGAGTTGCTCCTGAAGAAGAAAGTAAAGCAAGTTTGATATTTGGTGGTAGGTAAGTCTGTCCATGAGATGGATGTAACTGGACGCGGATGCCCACTTTCTGCTCATTTTCTTTTGTCAAACCAACCAGCAGTGCAACAGAATGGTTGCCTAATTCTATTCCCAAATCAATCAACTTGACTCCCTCGACAGACACACCTCCAACAGCAAGTTCACGTTGTCTAAAAGCAAAAGCTAAATTTTCTGATTCTATATTTAGGATTGTATTAAGAGACTGCCAACCGGTATCAAAAATATTTTGATACCAATTGCTCAAGTTATTAACTGATGCCGTGTTTTTGGCAACAGCCAAGTCACCTATTCGTCGATGATACAACTGAATACGCCATTCGTCACTATCTAGTAGTGCGGCCCATTGCTCAAACGGTACATCGACTCGTAAACGGGGAAAATAAATAGATGAATCGCCTAACAGTTCTAACAATTTTTGTGCCTTAGCTTCAGACAAATTAGGAAATTCTGGGATCTCCTCTTGTACAGGTAGTCCCAATGTCGTCAGCATCACGGCAAGGTTATGTGTTAAATTTATTGTAGGTAATACGTAAGTACGCTCATTCGAGTTATAGGATCCAAAATTCTTAAGTAGGCGATGAGTGGTAAAACCGAGGACTACCAAAGAACACTCATCCTCATCCCCCTCTAGATTTACTTGTACTGCTAAGTAATAATCACCAGCAAAAGAAGGAATGTCTACCCACTCTTGGGGTACGCACAACTCTTCCAAATCTATTGTTTCACTAGGAATTAGGACTATTCGCCTCTCACTCAGTGTCATTGCTGCGCCATTTACCACTTCCCAAATACTAGGTAAGCTATCCTCACTTGGGAAAATTGAGGGTTTAGGTATAGACTCTTGTGCTAACCACTCTGTAAACCAGTTAAATAAAATATACAATGAAAGGTGATTGAGATAAGCGTTGTAGCGTGCAAGCGTATTAGAATGGCTCTGAGCTTGCTCCCAGGCTTTGTTTTTGTGTGCCGATGAGATATTTAACCATAATTGATTACTAGAAGCTTTGTCTAACTCATTAAAAGAAAACATCACTACAACCTCATTTTTTTTCGAAATCCCAATTTTTTAACGATTCTTCTAATACCGTATGAATTGTTGGGATATCTGTTATTTTATCTCGTAGAATACCCAATTTTTCACAAGCTGATTTTACGACACTTTTAGTTATCTTTGTCAACCAGATTTGCAAATACTTATTAATCATGGTATCAATACTATTGATTAAAGCAGCCTCTAATTTTGCTTTTGTTTTCCGTAGTATGTATCTACTTTCTGGTAAGGCTATACCAAGCTGCTTGACAATTTCTTGTTCATCCAGTTTTTGTCCATAGGTTAGTAGCAAGACTTCTTGCTCTTGTGGTTCAAGTTTCTTTATCGCCTCAATCAAAGCTACGTGAATTAAATCTATATAGACAGGAGCTTGGTAATTACGATTTAACCATACTGCAACATATTGAGAAACCCACTGAGGAGGTTTGCTTAATCTATATAAAGTTTTCAGTAATTTGATTTCAATCGTCTTCAGGCGATGAGCAATTGCTCCCTGAGTGACTTGAAATCTATCTGCTATCTGTTTTTGATTTAGTTCCAAACCATAATAAAGGAGTAGTATTTCCTTTTGTTCTACTTTCAAAGAAAGCAACTGCTCTTGTAAAGCTGGCTCAATTTGCTTTACTATTCTTCCCTGGTTTTCTAGAGAATCTTCCACTTCTTCAGAAGTCAGTGAATCTTGTGATAAAATTTCTAGAGACTCATTCTTTTCAACTTGACGACCAGTTTCTGTGAGTGCTTCCAAAGAAAAGCGTGGTGTGATTGATTTGGGATAATTTTGTAATGCGGCAATACAAATTTCCATACTAACTTTAAGTTGCTCGCCTGTGATATTTCCAGCTACAGCCACTTCATGAGGTGCACAAGGGAGTAATATCTGTGCATTGTAGTAATTAGCTGCTTCTGCAAAATCTGTACTATCAGGTTCTTGCCACTTTTGTCCTGTTATTTTAGCAGGATTTTGAATTTTGTTCATTTGATAAACTTGTTTAAAATATTTTCGAGCTAAGAGAAATCGAGAAATTTCCGGTTCATACCTTCCAGTTCTAGCAAGTGCTTCTTTCAGTTCTTTATCGCTCTTTTTATGCAACAGCCGCCACTTAGAAAACTTAGCAACAGCAGCTGAATCTTTAATATTTTTTATCAAGACGCCTGTCACATAAGTATTGATAGAAGAATCGTTGGAGTTATATTTCGCTAATATTTGTCTAAACTTGGTAGCTTCATACATAAAACATCTAGAAAGAAATATATATTCTTCCCAAGATTTAGATGTGTCATCTTTCCATACCTGAACAGCAGCCCTGTAGCAACTTTCTTCACAGTAAGCTGTTAGGTGTTCCCAAGCCTTTTGTACTCGTGTTTCTGGCTCCCAATCTTCTTTTGGTTGTAGGTTATTGAAAGCCATATCTATCCAGAACTGCACTAACCCCTTGCCGTTATCATCCTGGTTAACTAACGATGCAAACTTATAGTGTCTGCTTTTGTATAACTCAATGTTGGTTTGCAAATGAGGTTCTGTTTTCCATTTAATCGTTGAGTAACCCTGATTATTCTCCACAGTCATATACATAGAAAATTTTTCAGTAGAATTTTGACGACTGGGCAGTTTGGGTATGCTGGTAAACATCCTGGTAAACATCCTGACCTCTTGTTTCAAAGCCAAAGGGCTATATTTCTAAAGAAGATACAAGTGTAGAAACTTCGTTTCCGTATAGTAGCGGTCAGGATGAATTTGTTCTAGAGCGAGAAATCTTATTTTTATGTCATAATAGAAACTAAAGCAATGTAAGTATGTGTCGTTTATGGCTATTACTTTGTAAAGAGAGGATATTAGTTATAGCGCTTTTCAGATCAATGAGATACCGCATACCCCACTCACGCGATACGCGTAGCGTCAAGCCTCCGGCTTATCGCACAAACCCCCTTCTCAAATCTTCGATTTGAGAAGGGGGTTTCCTCTAAAAACTGGGCGTGTACGGGTGAGCGCGCATCCTCCTCGATACTTTGGAGAGCCAGTGCGTTGCTCAGAGCAGTACCTTGAGGAGCCAGTAGTGCAGGAGGGTTTCTCTGCGCGGCAAACTGTCCGTCCCGTTGTGGCGGCTGCGGAGGGTTCCCCCCCTTGTAGCACAGCCGCGTGAAGGTTAGGGAGGAGTGTAGTCTGTACAGATGCAATTCACTATATATTGTTATTTGGTTAGGAATGGTATGAAACTTATTGGGCATAGTGACTATGAACTAGTTTGTATCAAACTGTTACTTACTTATTGGTACTGCTTGAGGCGTTTTATGAGGGGTTATCTGTAGCGATCCACTTGCCAGAAATGCCCCAACCTGTGACCAAGCCAATCTTCGACCCAAATTAAGGTCTTGTTCAATAAGCCAGGGGTGTAAGGGTATAAGGGCAACGCCAAGGTGAGCGCGAGCGCCGAACGGTGTAATACCCTTTTACTTTAAGGTTGATACAAATGGGTAGCATGGCACGGGGCAGGGGTCAGGCAGAAAGAATTAGAGACCAATCATTTGTATCAGGTGCGATCGTGAAATGGTATAAGGGGGTAAGCGATGTGATTAGTGGGGGCAGCGAACCCACGACTCAGTAGGACCACGCTCATCAAAGATTTAGTGGGGGCTATGACACCAAGAGTTTTGGTCAGTGTAGGGAGAATGTCATTGTAGAGAGCCTGTTTGACAGCCGAAAGCAAAAAATTTTTCAAAAAGATACCAAAAAAAATACAAACACCCTCATATTTCCTCAAAGCTATTCCCAATGTAATCAACAGCAAGGTAATTTTTTGAATGTCATGAGGACATTTACCAAGGTTACTGGTGTATCTAACTTGATTGTCGGCGCTTTGAACAGACACCTATGAGTTTGTGTCAGTCATCAACATCATTATTTTCAAGATTTCAGGATTTCCAAAATTTCAGGAGGATTGTAGTTAATGATTATCGTCATGAAACCTGGTAGCCCATCAACAGAAATTGAGCGAATCAGCAAAGAACTCCGTAATTGGGACATAACACCAGAAAAAACGGAAGGTACGCACAAAGTCGTGATTGGTTTGATAGGTGATACGGCGGAAATTGATCCCCGACAAATCCAAAATTTGAGTCCTTTTATTGAGCAGGTTTTACGGGTGAAAAAGCCTTTTAAACGAGCTTCAAAAGAATTTCGCTATGGAGAACCAACTGATGTGGTTGTACCAACACCCAATGGAGCAGTCACTTTTGGTCAAAACTATCCTTTAGTTGTAGTAGCCGGACCCTGTTCTGTCGAAAACGAAGAAATGATTGTAGAAACTGCACGGCGAGTAAAAGCTGCAGGCGCACAGTTTCTACGAGGAGGAGCTTACAAACCTCGTACTTCTCCTTATGCTTTCCAAGGTCATGGCGAGAGTGCGCTATTGCTGTTAGCAAAAGCACGCTCAGCCACTGGATTGGGGATTATTACGGAAGTCATGGATACAGCTGACTTGGAGAAGGTTGCAGAAGTAGCGGATGTTGTGCAAATTGGTGCCCGCAATATGCAAAATTTCTCGCTACTGAAGAAAGTCGGCGCTACAGGTAAACCAGTGCTGCTCAAGCGCGGACTGTCAGCAACGATAGAAGATTGGCTGATGTCAGCTGAGTATATTCTGGCGGCTGGTAATCCCAATGTAATTTTGTGCGAGCGGGGAATTCGCACCTTTGACAGACAGTATACACGGAATACCCTTGATATATCTGCAATTCCAGTATTGCGTACCCTGACTCACTTGCCCATCATGATTGACCCCAGTCACGCTACTGGCTTCTCAGAATATGTTCCAACAATGGCAATGGCGTCAATTGCAGCTGGTGCAGATTCTTTAATGATTGAGGTTCACCCTAACCCAGCGAAAGCACTCTCAGATGGACCTCAGTCTCTAACACTGGAAGGATTTGAACAGTTAATGCTCGAATTGGCTCCCTTGGGCAAATTCTTTGGTCGTTGGACTCAAAACAATAGTGCTACCGCAACTTTGCCTAAGTTTGCTCCCAGAATTTCCTCCACTGCAGGCGTTTGAACAAGTTAATCGTTTTTGGAACTAACTGCCAAGAAGGAGAAAGAAACCTCAGATGAATACAGTATCCCAAGTTTTCAATACAACCTCTCGTTTTTTATCTCCCTTCCTTGGGAATTCTGACAAAACCGTAGTTGTGGGCAACCACAATTTGACAATAGACGAAGTAGTCAGCGTAGCGCGTTATGGGGCACAAGTACGCATAACCGATAACCATGATGTTTTGCGAGGTATCCAAGCATCCTGTGACTACATTCAGAATGCTGTGGAAACGGGAACACCTATTTACGGCGTGACAAGTGGCTTTGGCGGTATGGCTCATGTTGTGATCTCCGGTGAACAAGCAGCCAATCTACAGAACAACATGATGTGGTTTCTCAAGTCAGGAGCAGGACAAAGAATACCGCTAGCTGATGTCCGCGCTGCTATGCTCTTGCGAATCAACTCACACTTGCATGGTGCATCTGGCATCCGCCTCGAACTGATCCAGCGCATGGAGACGTTCTTGAATGCTGGTGTCACACCTTATGTCTATGAATTTGGTTCCATTGGTGCCAGTGGCGATTTAGTACCATTGTCCTACATCACTGGAGCGCTGATTGGTCACGATCTCAGCTTTAAAGTTGACTTCCAAGGCGAAGAAATGGATGCACCAACAGCGCTGTGCAAGCTGGGTTTAGAGCCTATGCAACTACTTGCTAAAGAAGCGTTGGCGATGACGAATGGCACTTCAGTTATGACAGGCATCGCCGCCAACTGTGTGTACGACACCAAAATTCTGTTATCCCTAGCAATGGGGGCACATGCCTTAGCTATCCAAGGTTTGAATGGCACGAATCAATCATTCCACCCATTTATCCATCAGCTCAAACCACATTCCGGTCAAAAATGGGCTGCCAAGCAAATGCTGAACTTGCTTGCAGGTTCACGACTTATACGTGATGAGTTAGATGGTTCTCACAACTATCGCGATAAGCATCTGATTCAGGATCGTTATTCGCTGCGTTGTCTGCCACAATATATGGGTCCGGTTGTCGATGGCATTGAGCAGATTCAAAGACAAATTGAGGTGGAAATTAACTCTGCCACAGACAACCCACTGATTGATGTCGAAAATCAAGCAAGCTTACATGGCGGCAATTTCTTGGGACAGTATGTTGGCGTAGGAATGGATCAACTGCGCTACTACATTGGGTTGTTGGCGAAACACTTGGATGTACAAATAGCCTTGCTCGTAGCGGCGGAATTTAACAACGGACTCCCACCATGTTTAGTCGGTAACCGAGAACGTACTGTCAACATGGGGCTAAAGGGTTTGCAAGTAGCTGGAAACTCCATAATGCCGCTGCTTACTTTCTATGGCAATTCGATCACGGATAGATTTCCTACCCATGCAGAACAATTTAACCAAAATATTAACAGCCAAGGTTTTGCTTCCGCAAATTTAGCGCGGCGCTCAGTTGAAATCTTTCAACAATATATGGCGATCGCTCTGATGTTTGGAGTCCAAGCAGTTGACTTGCGGACATATATCATGGCTGGTGATTACGATGCCCGTGCTTGTCTGTCACCTGCAACTGCACAGTTGTACACAGCAGTGCGTGAGATCGTCGGACAGCCACCGACAAAGAGCCAACCATACATCTGGAATGATTGCGAGCAATCTTTAGACAAGCATATTGCACTGATTGCCGCTGATATTGCTTCTGGTGGTGGGATTGTGCAAGCAGTGAACGATATTTTGTCCAGCTTGAAGTGAGTCTTCAAAGATTATGAATATTGCACAAAATGTCGAGCGTGGTCGGAGATTTTTTCCTAATAAAACTGCCTTAATTTTTGAGGAGAAATCTTGGACTTACAAAGATGTTGATGACATGGCGAACCGCGTTGCCAATGCCTTGCGAGGCTTGGGTATTGAACGCGGACACCGAGTGGCATTGTTTCTGCCAAATATTCCGGAATTTATCATTTCTTATCTTGGAATTTTAAAAATTGGTGCCATAGTAGTCTCATTAAATGTTATGCTAAAAAAGAATGAGGTAAAATTCATTCTTGATGACTGCTCTGCAAAAGCACTAATTACAATAGATTCCCTGATTGAAAATGTACCGGATACAGAATTACCTGAACTCCAACATATTTTGATTGCATCAGGTGAAGCTAAAAAGGGAATCAGTCTACAACAGTTCATGTTGAATGCTTCACCTAATGCACGAGCGGTTGAAATGAACCGCAACGACCCAGCGACAATCATATATACATCAGGCACAACAGGCTTTCCCAAGGGGGCGACGCTTTCGCATGGTAATGTGATTTCCAACGTTTACGCTGCCAACCATTGTTATCGCACTCAGCCTGAAGATCGATTACTGCTTTTCCTACCCTTATTCCATTGCTTTGGTCAAAACGCGATTCTCAACGCTGGACTCAACGCCTGTGCAACTATAGTTCTGCAACGCCGTTTTGAGCCAGAACAAGTACTCAAAACCATCGTTACTCATGGTGTGACCTTGTTTTTTGGCGTGCCGACAGTTTTCATCAAACTGCTCAATCTGAACATATCTAGTGATCACCTATCAAGCGTGCGCTATTACTTTACAGCCGCAGTAACCATGCCTCGGGAAGTGATTCAAAGATGGCAGTCAAAGCATGGTATGGTCATTCACGAAGGATACGGTCTAACTGAAACTTCCCCCTTTTCCACCTATAACCACGACTTGAAATACAAACTCGGTTCAATTGGTAGTCCAATTGAAAATGTAGAAGTGAAGATTGTCAATCTTGATGGTGAGTCAGTACAACCAGGGGAAGTGGGTGAGATAGTTGTTCGCGGTCCGAACGTCATGCTTGGTTATTGGAATCGCCCTGAGGAAACTGCTCAAGTTATCAAAAATGGTTGGTTTCATACTGGGGACATTGGACGGATGGATGAAGACGGCTACTTCTATATAGTTGACCGCTTGAAAGACATGATTAATGTCTCTGGCTTTAAAGTATATCCGACTGAAGTAGAAAATGTGATTTATCAACATCCAGCCGTTGCTGAATGTGCCGTTTATGGTGTCCCAGATCAAGTCAAAGGTGAACGAGTCTTTGCCAATATCCTCCTAAAAACAGGCTTTGCAGTGACACAAGAGGAAATCATTGCCTTCTGCTCCCAGAGAATAGCGACATACAAAGTTCCTCATACTATCAAATTCATCGACTCGCTACCAAAAAACGCCACTGGCAAAGTACTCAAGAGGCTCCTACAGCAGCAAGAGCTAGCAGTTGTGTCCCAAAGATTTGAGCATTTGTCCATACACGCATTGCAAAGTTAAAGCTAATTATGAACATTCAATCTCACACAAAAGCTGGCAACATAGCCCAACAGGTCAAGCTCAACACCAATGTCGAGTTTGCGCCTTTATCTGATACCAAGTTTATACCGAATTTCAACAACCAGCAATCTGGGTCACTGACTGTTGCCGAGATGGTAGTCAAGATGTTGGAAGATATGGGAGTGACCCATGCATTTGGTGTTTCAGGAGGCGGAATTGCACCGCTGTGGACAACACTGGAGCGTAGTCCGCTCCAAGTGCTTCACTTCCGCCATGAAGCAGGAGCAGCCTTTGCTGCTGTCGAGTCGTACTTTGCAAATGGTCGCCCTGTTGTCGTGTTCACGACAACAGGACCTGGTCTCACCAATGCACTGACTGGGATGTTTGCGGCTCGCGGAGAAGGGGCAAAGGTGATTTTTCTGTCGGCTTCCACCCCAGCACCGCAACGCGGAAGATCGGCTATCCAAGAAACTAGCGCCTATACAATGCCTATCTCCGGTATCTTTACCCCAGGTCCGCTATTCCATTATGCTAATAGCTTAGAGAGTGACGCTGAACTGCCAGAGATTGCACGCAGGCTAGCTCTGGGTCTGGCACAACCAGGAGGTTTTGTCGCCCATATTAGTATCCCAACGAGCATTCAGAGCAGCCCCAGCAAGGTATCAGTACCACAAGTGCTTTTATCTCGAACTATCCCAACAGCGAATGAGAAAGCGATCGCCGAATGTGTGAAGTTACTCTCTGAGGGACCATTTGCGATTTGGGTTGGCTTTGGTGCTAGGCATGCTGCCCATGAGATACGCCAACTTGCCGAAAGGACAGGAGCAGTGGTAATGTGTTCACCGCGTGGCAAGGGCATTTTTCCTGAGGATCATCCTCAGTTTGTCGGTGTCACAGGCTTTGCCGGACATCTGTCAGTCCTAACCTATATGCAGGAGCAAAGTCCTCTACGCGTGCTAGTTCTGGGAACACGCTTGAGCGAACCCACTTGTTTTTGGCGTCCGGTCATGATTCCAAAAAGAGGGTTTATTCATGTTGACATCGACCCGGAAGTCCCAGGAGCCGCCTATCCATCAGCCGAGACGTTTGCTATCCAGTCTGATGTAGGAATGTTTGTCAGGGCATTGTTGGAGCATCTGCCAAAACATCTTGAGCGCTCGACAGTCTTGTCACTACCTCGTCCATACGACCAAGGCATCAATCCCGACATAGACACTCCAGTGCGACCGGAAGTGCTGATGGATGCAATTCAACATGCGATCGTAGAAGATAGCGATGCACTAGTTATGGCAGAGTCGGGTAACTCATTTGCTTGGGCTACTCATATGCTGCGATTTGCCAAACCAGGACGTTTCCGCATTAGTACCGGGTTTGGTGCTATGGGTCATACTGTAACAGGTCTCGTGGGTGCTGCCCTCGGACGCAATGGCAAGGCTGTTGCGATCGTTGGTGATGGGGCAATGCTGATGAACTCTGAAGTGAGTACTGCTGTGAAATACGAAATTCCTGCTGTCTGGATTGTACTCAACGACGCTCGCTACAATATGTGTGATCAGGGGAATATGGCACAGGGACTCAAGGGAGCCGATACAAAAATTCCACGTACTGATTTTGTTAAATTTGCAACAAGTATGGGAGCTGACGGTATCTGCGTTGAGAGGGAGTCTGACCTAGAAGCAGCGTTGGCAAAGGCACTTGCCTCCAGAACCCCGTTCGTTATTGACGTAATTATTGACCCGACCAGACCTGCACCCATCGGTGGTCGCATTCAAGGTTTAATCTCGCAAAGAACCAAAGAAGTACAAATTTAAGTCTATAGGACTTACGCATTGACAGGAAATACCAAATATGAGCTATGGGTTTGAGGCATTCAAATCTGATTTTCCGATAATCTTGAGCGCGATTGCGCGGAGCGCACTGCCCCTTGGGCAATCGCCATCCATCTGGCGGTAATTCTCAAAAGTCTGGAACGACGAAATCACATTATACACATGATGTCTTTTTTGTACAGTGCGTAAGTCCTAGTTTAATAAATAGGAGTTTTATCGTGAGCTTGCAACCAGTAGGTATTCGTTCAATTGCAGTCAGCTTTCCCAGCATCATCCGCACCAACGAGTATTATAGAGAGAATTACCCCAAATTAGTTGCTGAAGCTGAGGAAAAAACCTTATCTAGGGTATTTTCTACGTCTAACCCCAATTCCCTAAATGAATTTGACTTAGAGATGGCACCCTATTTGTCTGATCCATTTCGCGGTACTGTTGAGCGACGGGTGTTTGGTCCGGGTGAGACATCGCTAACGCTATCTTATAGCGCTGCCAAAAATGCCCTCGACGCAGCAAAGCTTTTGCCGCACGAGATCGATCTGATGCTCGTTGCTACCATCCATCCTGAGCAAATCGTACCTGGCAATGCTGCCTTTTTAGCTAGTGAACTCGGATTGCAGGGCGCTGCCTGGAATATTGATTCCACCTGCTCGAATGCTATAGTTGCACTTCAGACTGCCTCTGGACTGGTACGTGCTGGAGAGTACCGGAATATTTTGGTGGTAGTTTGCACTAACTACTCCAAGTTTACAGATGAGAATGATACCCTCGCGTTTTTGTCAGGTGATGGGGCAGGAGCTTTTGTGGTTAACAAACTCAAAGCTAATCAAGGAGTACTCGGTACAAAAATTATTAACACTGCCTCGACTTGTGGGACTTTCTTTAATGAACTAACGACGGATGCCCAAGGCAATCCACAGATGCTTATCCGGGCAGCTAAAGGCACGGGCAAGGTAGTCAGTGAAACCGCTGCCCAGTTCTTGCGGCAGTGCTGCTCAGGAGCTTTGGAAGCTGCGGGCGTCACCCTCGATGAGATTAACTTTTTTGCTTTCAATACACCCACTGCCTGGTACGCAAGCCTCTGTGCCCGTGCATTGGAAATCGATCCAGCGCGCACGATTAACCTTCATGATCGCTATGCAAATATTGGACCTATGCTTCCCCTCGCCAATCTGTATCACGGTGCAGAATTAGGCAGGATTCGAGAAAACGATTTAGTTCTGGTTTATGCCATTGGTTCAGTATCTAACGCAGGGGCAAGTGTGATGCGCTGGGGCGATGTGGCACTAGGTCCGGCTCCTTCTCTCCCAGTCAGCATGAAATCGCAGGAGGATAAAGTCTTCACTCTGCCTTAGGTACTGTCAAGTCAATGCCAACTTTTTGAAGAGGTTTGACGGTGTTCTTAACTTAACATGACATTACGTTTAGATATGTCATTTCCGCCTGCGTTTGTTGACAATCAACTGTCAACAAACGAAAGTTTCAAAAAACTTGTATCCAGGATAAAGAACTAGCGAAGGAAAAACAAATGACTAGCACGATTGAGAAAATTAAACAGCCAAAGTCTACTCAGCGGAAAATAGAAGAGAATCAAAAGGTAACAAATCTTGCCACCAGTTGGTACATTGCTATGCCCTCCAAAGCTTTGGGTAAAAAGCCAAAAAAAATTGAGTTATTTGGTCAATCTTTGGTTGCTTGGCGAGATGAAAAGGATCACCCGGTGATCATGGAACCTTACTGCTCACACTTGGGTGCAAGTTTGGCGATGGGTAAAGTAGTAGACGGTTGTATTCAATGTCCTTTTCATCACTGGCGCTTTGATGGCTCAGGACAATGTGTTTCCGCACCCGCAGTAGACCGCATTCCCCCAACGGCTCATCAGGCTACTTATCCCACCATTGAAAAATATGGTTATATCTGGGTGTGGTATGGTTCTGAAGCTCCTCTGTTCCCTTTGCCCAAGTGTTCAGCAGCTGAAAGCGAGAGTCATAAATATATGCCTCTACGCTTTACATACAACACCAAGACAACAGTGCGAATGTTGGTTGAAAACGCATGCGACTACTATCATGTAATCACATTACACGGTCAAAAGATTTCTGGCTCCATTCAACTCTCCTTGTTTGATGATGAGCACACAGCACAACAGAAAGAATCACCTATTAATCAAGAAGTTTGGGAAGCCTTACAACAGAAAAAAGCACCTGTTCCAGAAGCAGCCTGGTTTGGAGCCTTAATTCAATACCCACTCCAAAGCTATGTAGGACGACTAGGTCTAGTTGCTGATGCTTTGGGGTTAGGTGCTAAAGCCTTTACACAGCGAGTAGATTCTTGGCCTGGCGGAAATAGGGTAACCAATTTTACAGATGTTGAAGAGAGACTCACGGTACTATTTGGCGCAACTCCAGTCGCTGACAACAAGACAATCGCACATTTTTTGGTAATGATCAGGAAAACTGGCAATTTCTGGTTGGATTTACTTTATTTACTACTTTTTGGCTGGCAAAGCAGAATTGCATTTGGTAAGGAGGACATACCAGTATTCAATCAACTGAACACAGATGCAGGCAGGGCTTATGTCAAGCACGACCGAGGAATATTAAAGTTCAGAGAATTCTATCAACGTTGGGTGAATAAGGTCGAGTGACATGGAACAAAAACTAGGACTTGCACACTTAAGTTCTGATTGGCAATAAAGCAAAGGTCTCAAGAGTGGAAGACACAGGAACACGGGGATGCTCGAATGCTCTTAATCCGCAAAATGGATAGCTAATAGTTAATAGCGATGGATCGTTAGCAATTAGTAACAATCATGTTTTTGTTCACGAATTATTGAGGATTGCTATATCAAAATGGAAAGATGTGGCATGAGCTAAAGCCGCTCAACACCTAAATGATTAAAACTTGTCTGGTAAGTAGGTCAACTAAAAAAAACGTAAGATATACCATTTTCATATGAAGATGCATAGAAACAACCGCATCGCCGTTAACTGTCCTCGCCGCAGGTTTAGGGAGGTTTGGAGGGGTCAAAATAATGTGCAGCCTCACATAGAATTGGTATTAACACCTTTCCATTGAATTAAGTCATTCACTCGGTTCAATAAGTGTCTCGAAAACCAATGGTGCCGCAAACAAGTTTGGGATAAACAATGCAAGGTCTAATGATCAAAGAGAAGCTTAAACAAATTGACAGTGGACTGATTGAGCTACTAGGCAAAAGAATTGCTGTCTTGGCAGAATCAGAACTCCCTTGCCTAGATGAACCATTAGACAAAATTATACCGCTCCTTGCCCAGGCTGGTGTTCCAGAGTTTGTTTGGAAAAACGTAGTCATCAGTTGTGCAGCTGCTGTTGCCAATCATTCTTCTTCGTCAACTAATACTCAGCCGCGAAAAGTTACTATCATTGGCGGGCGCGGTATAATGGGGCGCTTTTTCACTTCTCGGTTTTCTGCAGCAGGACACAAAGTTAATATTCTCGAACACGATGACTGGAATCGTGCAGATAAACTGCTGGCTGATGTGGATCTAGTATTAGTTTGCGTTCCCATTGAACATACGCTAGATGTCATTCAAAAAGCAGCTTTGTATCTGGAGCCAACTACAGCGCTAGCTGATATCACCAGCATTAAAACTCCTGTAGTACAAGCAATGCTTGAACACCATACAGGACCTGTACTAAGCTTACATCCGATGTTTGGTTCTAGCATCAAATCGTTTTTGTCACAAAACGTTATTGTTTGTCCAGGTCGTCAGTTTGAGGCATTCCAATGGCTCCTAGAAATGATTAAAGGCGAGGGTGGCAAAGTGATTGTATGCACACCTTCAGAACATGACCAGATGATGGTTGTTATTCAAGCTGTCCGGCACTTTTGTGCGTTTAGTCTTGGTGTGTTCTTGGCGGAAGAAGGAATTGACATAAGTCGCAGCTTGGAGTTTTCTAGCCCACCCTACCGCATTGAACTCGACATGGTTAGCCGTCTGTTTAATCAAGATGCATCCTTGCATATGAACCTTATATCAGGTTCTGAAGAACGTCGTCAGGCTATTAGCAGGTTAGCAAATACCTACAGCCACTTGGCACACCTGGTGATGCACAAAGACCAAGCTGGTTTAAAACGTGAGTTTGAAAAAGCCCACAGCGTTTTTAGACCAGAAGCTGGCCGTGCTGTCAAGGAAAGCGATCGCATTATCGACTACCTGAGCATACTCCTAGCGGCTAGCGAGGTCGAACAGATTTAGCTAACTTTTGCAAAGAAGTACTTTAAATATTTGTCTCATACACTTGTGTAAAGGACTTGATCATGCAGTGGAAAGTTCGAGCAATTCGCGGTGCCACAACCGCCTCAGAAAATTCTATCGCAGCAATTCGAGACGCGGTCAATTAACTTCTAGACGCACTGGAAGCACACAATCAAATAGAATCTAGCGAAATCATCAGTGTCATCTTCTCTGCCACTCGCGATTTAGATGCCGTTTTCCCTGCGCAAATCGCTCGCGATCGCCCTCATTGGAAGAATGTCCCTTTATTAGATGTGCAACATATGCATGTGGAAGGTAGTCTAGAGCGCTGCATTCGCTTATTGATACAATTCAACACTCCTAACCCTGACATCAAGATTTATCATCCCTATCTGCGCGGAGCCAAAAATTTGAGACCTGATTGGAGTTTGTCTGGTGTCAGCCGACAATTGCAGCCTATGGTGAAATCAGGAGGAAGGTCAAAGTAATGGTCATATCAGTTGCACACTTGGGAGCACCAGGCACTTATACAGAAGCTGCAACCATAGCTTATGTTAAGCAGTTAGAGGCACAAGCGGAACAACAAGCGCTGTTACGTCCTTATTCCAGTATTGCCAAAACGCTACAAGCACTCGCACAAGGTCTAGCCGATTTGGCAGTTGTACCTGTGGAAAATTCTGTTGAAGGTAGTGTCTCTATGACACTAGATACGCTGTGGCAGTTGGATCAACTACAAATTCAACACGCTATAGTCTTACCAATTTCTCATGCCCTGATCTCATGTGCGACATCCCTAGCAAACATCCGCACCGTCTATTCTCATCCCCAAGCCTTGGCTCAATGTCAAAAGTGGCTTTTGCAATTTCTCCCGGAAGTTTAGTTAATTCCCACCAACGCGACTACCGAGGGGCTACAGTATTTGGAACAAGACAAGACCGCCGGTGCGATCGCTTCCACTAGAGCCGCCCAACTCTACAATCTACCAGTTGTGGCTTGCCCAATTAATGATTATCCCGACAATTACACCCGTTTTTGGGTGCTAGGTTTACAACCCTCCACTGGCGGAAGTAATATCTCCCTTGCTTTTAGCGTTCCCGCCAATGTTCCTGGTGCACTCGCCAAACCGCTTTCTTGTTTTGCGAGTCGGGGTATAAATCTTAGCCGGATAGAATCTCGTCCAACTAAGCGATCGCTCGGCGAGTATCTTTTCTTCATTGACGTGGAAGCTGATGTTAAGCAAGCTTCTGTGCAATCTGCGCTGCAAGAACTAGTACTTCAAGGCGTAAATTCGGTTAGGGTGTAAATATAGACTTTTAAGGGGAAGCGTTTGGCAGTATAACCCTATCTAAACTTACGCCGCACTGTACTAGCAACATGTACAAAAACGCTCAAGATTTTTGGCAGCTATTCGATCACTTCAGTATCTCTGCCTGACCAAATTAAGTCGAAAGTCCACAGTCTAGTGTCTAGTGTGTGAAATCTGTTTATATCAAAATGGAGGATTTTGGCATGGAGTGGAAAGTTCAGGCAATTCGTGGAGCAATAACTGCTTCAGTTTTACAGTTTAGATTACACAGGACTTACGCAACTGGCACATTTTTCTTCAAACTTTCACACGGATAGAATTTGGCTATAACGTTTATAAATCCATGCTTATGAGCATTTACTCAATTTGAAATATATGTGCCAGTTGACCTTATATTGTGACGCTTGCGTAAGTCCTATTACAGTTTGGTATGAGTACAGAAGAGTTTGAAAAATTTAAACGAGTTTTTGTAAAGCTATTTAGACCCTAAGTTGACCAATAAGCACTGGGTGCACTTGGTGCAAGGAGAGAAGACCTACTAGCTTGATGTACGGGGTGAAGTGCTTAAAAGTTGTAACCAACACCAAGCACTAGCCCAACATCAGTTTGATCAAGGAAACCAACGTTTAGACCTGCAGTGGCGGTGAACTCACGTGATAAGGGCACATCCACACCACCAGTCAGAAGAAAGCCGACGCTGCTATCTCCACTTGTGGAAATTGCTGCTCCTGCGCCAACGTAAGGAATAAAATTTATTTGTTCTTCTTCAAAGTCTGTGACTGGTTTAACTGGAAAGTCAAATGTTACAGGCAGAAGAAAAACAGCATTATCGCTAAATACAGCAGCAGGGCGAAAAGAAAAGTTTTTTGTTATACCAATTTTGCTAAAGATAGTGAAGGCATTGTCAGCTAGAGCAGTATCGCCGCCACTGAATCCAAAATTTGGACCAATTCCGATATAGTTACGAGTTCCTCTAACGGGTAACAGTTCTGATGCTCCGTTTCGTATTCGTGGCGTAGGCGCTGGCGCTGGTGTTAAAGTTGGCGCTGGCGCTGGTGTTAAAGTTGGCGCTGGTGTTAAAGTCGGCGCGGGTGATGGTGTTAAAGTTGGCGCGGGTGATGGTGTTAAAGTTGGCGCGGGTGATGGTGTTAAAGTTGGCGCTGGCGCTGGTGTTAAAGTTGGCGCGGGTGATGGTGTTAAAGTTGGCGCTGGCGCTGGTGTTAAAGTCGGCGCGGGTGATGGTGTTAAAGTTGGCGCGGGTGATGGTGTTAAAGTTGGCGCGGGTGATGGTGTTAAAGTCGGCGTTGGCGCTGGTGTTAAAGTCGGCGTTGGCGCTGGTGTTGGGCTGAGCGGATTTTCTGGAGGTGTTGGGCTGAGGGGGTTTTCTGGAGGTGTTGGACTAGGTGTCTGATTTTGTGAAGGTGTTGGGGTTGGGCTGACGGGATTTTCTGGAGGTGTTGGACTGAGCGGATTTTCTGGAGGTGTTGGACTAGGTGTCTGATTTTGTGAAGGTGTTGGGGTTGGGCTGACGGGATTTTCTGGAGGTGTTTGGCTGATCGGATTTTTTGCAGGTGGTAAGGTTGATGGTGTTGTTGGCGATCGATTAACAGCCGAAGGTTGCGCTAAGGATGGTTGTAGAGAAATAGCTAAACTCGTAATACCTAGTAAAGAAGTTTTAGACAAAACTAATCTCAGCTTTGTAAGTAACTTTTGATTCATTTCTCACTCCTCTAAATATCAACACACACCGAAGACATAAATAGACCGATCACTGACTGGTACTTGAAGCTAGAAGGTAGACAGCCTAAAAGTATAAGCAAATAAAGCTTGTAAAATCGGTTTTGGAGTGTTGCAGGTCGCCGAATGATGGGTTTATAAGCATTGCGGCAGCACTTAACACACTCTACATAATCTCATGTTTTTTAGCTTGAACTACTTATGTTTAGTTTTCTTTTAAGTAAAAAATACTAAAAATATAACGTAATAAGTCCAATTTAAAGTTTCTGATTTTATCATACATTTTTGCCAAAAGAAATTTACAATATTCATTTGGCTTGATTATTATGCTTTTCCTAGTTGATAGAAAATTTTTCCTAAGCAGTGTGATTATTTAAACACTGGCTCTGACAAAATATGCTGAAATAATATAAGATGAAAAATTATTGACAGCTTAAAACCTTATTACTTCCTTGCAATTTTCCCCGCTGCCAAATTCCACTATAACGCAAGCCGTCTTTAGATATCCAAGTACCTTGACCATCAAATTGGTTGTTTTTGAATTCTCCTATATATTGACAACCATTTTTGAAAGTAAATTTACCTGTACCTTGAAAAGAATTTTTATCAAACTGACCTACGTAACGCTCACCATTTCCACGTACCAAGTTTCCACAACCGCTATATACTCCATTTTTTAGTTCTCCATCATATCGAGAATATCCACCAAACTTGCGATCGGGAAAGATAATGATTCCTTTGCCTGTCAGTGGTGAATTCTTTGGGAAACCATAAACTTTGGCTGAACCAATTTTCCTATCGGGCGTACTTGGTAGAGGTGGTATTGGTGTTTCTGGGCAAACCAGTTGCACGTCATATGTGGCTTGTGGCGAATCAGGTGTGGTTTGTGGCGAGTCAGGTGTGGGTTGTTTGGAATCAGCGACGGTTTTTTGTGAATCGGGTGTGGGTTGTTTGGAATCAGCGACGGGTTTTTCTAAATCGGGTGTGGGTTGTCTCCAAAAACTCATAAATAACAATCCCACTCCGATTAGCACACCCACGCCAACTCCAGTACCAATTAATACTTTTTGGTAAAGTTTCAATTCTCGTCGTGTTGGGGTTGGTAATGGCGGTACCGGTAGTGGCGATGGCGAGGGTAATGAAGATGGTCTTAGCGCTTGCAACGCCTCGGATGCTGTTTGATAACGTTTATTGAAGTTATGGCACACCATTTTATCTAATACATCTGCCAGTCTAGGGCTAACCGAAGCCCGATTTCGCCAAATGACTTCCAAAGTTTCGGAGTTTTTTGGCAGTTCTTGAGGTCTGATCCCAGTTAAAGCATAAATTCCCAGCATCCCCACTGCATAAACATCGCTGCTTAACTTGGGATACCCATTCAATTGTTCGCTGGGCATATAGCCATAAGTACCAACAATAACGGAGACGTTTGTTTGCCCTTGAGCATTCACTACTAATGCGCTAATTTGCTTGACAGCGCCAAAGTCTATCAATACTATCTTGCCGTCTGTCTTGCGCCGCATTAAATTTTGTGGTTTGATGTCTCGGTGAATGATATTTTTATTGTGAACAAATGTAAGAACTTCTAAAATTTCCTGTAATAGCTGTGTAACTTCAGCTTCATTTAACCTCTTAGCAGGAAAAATTTCCCCACTTAAATCGTGCCCATCTATAAATTTTTGTACTAGATAAAATTCGCCGTTTTCTTCAAAGTGGGCGAAAAGTCGGGGAATTTGACTGCACTCATTGCCTAAGCTATATAAAACTTTTGCTTCTCTGTCAAATAACACTCTGGCAAGTTGCAAATCTTCTGGATTTTGCATTTGCTTGAGGTTTTTTACAACACACAGAGGATGATCAGGTAAATCTAAATCTTCAGCTAAATAAGTAACTCCAAAGCTACCACTTCCTAAGAGTCTGACAATTTTGTAGCGTTGGCGGAGAATTTGACCGAGGAGCATTACTATTTAACCAAAAACAAAATGAATTCTCTTAAATTTTGGCACATACAACCTAATAGCCCAACTCCTTTGTTTGTGCAAGTGAACACAGAGAGTTTTTCACCTGCTTGGCAAAACGAATTGTATAACTGTATAATGACACCCCAGTAAGCACGGATACTGTTAGCGTCGAATCCATAAGATGCGATGATCTCTTCTTTTTTTATAACACTCCATTCCTTCGTGTGGAAAAGCAATAGGCTACTGCCTTTAAGTACGATAGCTTACAATTAGATGGTACGGGTACTGAAAGTTCCCGCTCCGAAAAACCTACACAGAGCTAGGCAAACCTAGCCATCTTGGAGCAGAAAAACTAATTGCCGCACAGAAATATAACCAGCAAATTGCTGTTTTAATCAAGAGTTTTGTCGCGCCTTCTAATGTTTCCGAGTTTCATATAGCGCTATGACAATTTTTGAACTACCGACTTATTTTACGTCTGAAGCAGCCACAACGAATTCTCTATTTAGCAGTCCCATTGGACATTTATGAAGATTTTTTTTCTGAAGAACTCCCTCAGCTTAGTCTAAAGGAATATCAGATCAAGGTTTTGGTATTCGATCCTGAACTGGAGGTCATCACACAGTGGATAAACTAAACCAGTACTGTCAAGCAATCAAGCAAATTTTGACGCGCTATAGTCAGATCAAGCCTTCCTTTGGCGAGATTGAGCGCTATACTGCATTTGATACTGAGCAAGATCACTATCAGGTGATTAGCGTTGGCTGGGAAAATCGTCGTCGCGTTTATGGATGCTTAATCCACATTGATATCAAAAGCGACAAAATTTGGATTCAGTACGATGGCACTGAAGATGGAATCGCTAATGAGTTAGTGGAGTTAGGCGTTCCCAAAGACAACATTGTTCTGGCATATAAATCTCCGTTTATGCGTAAATATACTGATTTTGCAGTGGGATAAAATTATGAAAGTTTAGTATTTTAAAATAATATAAATATGGAAAGAAATATGGAAAAACAAACAATTCATGTTATCGGAGGTGGACTAGCTGGGACAGAAGCAGCTTGGCAAATTGCCTCTGTTGGAATATCGGTCGTTCTGTGGGAAATGCGCCCAAATCGCTTCGGTGGTGCACATCACACGGAACATTTAGCGGAATTAGTGTGTAGCAATTCTTTTGGGGCAATGGCAAGCGATCGCGCCGCTGGTCTTTTGCATGAAGAACTACGCCAACTCAATTCTATTGTGATCTCAAAAGCCGATGAACACGCGGTTCCTGCTGGTGGAGCACTTGCAGTCGATAGAGGACAATTTAGTCAGGATTTGACGCAAACTCTCGCTCAGCATCCTCTGATTGAACTGCGTCGAGAGGCATTACGTGTTATCCCAGAAGGAATTGTCGTTTTGGCAACTGGTCCTTTAACAAGTCCGGAATTGGCAGAAGATTTACGCCGTTTCACAGGGATGGAATACCTCAGCTTTTTCGATGCCGCAAGCCCAATCATTGTCGGAGAATCGATTAACCACGATATTGCTTTTCTCGCCTCTCGTTACGACAAGGGTGAAGCTGCATATTTAAACTGCCCGATGAATAAAGAGCAGTACTTGCAGTTTTGGCAAGAACTGCGTACTGCTGAACAAGTAGAATTGAAGGATTTTGAACGGGAAACGGCGAAATTTTTTGAAGCCTGTTTACCAATTGAGGAACTCGCACGCCGAGGGGAAGACACGATGCGTTATGGTCCTCTTAAGCCAGTCGGGTTATCGGATAGTCGGACTGGAGAACGCCCTTATGCTGTGATACAGTTGCGGCAAGAAGACAAAGCAGGTCAACTTTGGAATATGGTAGGATTCCAAACAAATCTGCGTTGGGGTGAGCAAAAGCGTATTTTCCAAATGATCCCTGGTTTGGAAAATGCTGAGTTCGTGCGGTTGGGAGTCATGCACCGCAACACCTTTCTCAACGCGCCTGTGCTGATGCAGCCTAATTTGCAATTTATCAACCGTCCAACGTTGCTAGCTGCTGGACAGTTAATTGGAACTGAAGGATATACTGCAGCCGCCGCCGGTGGTTGGTTGGCGGGAACGAATGCAGCGCGGCTAGCTTTGGGGAAAGAACCTTTGACTCTACCCAAGACGACGATGATGGGGTCACTGTTTGAGTTTATCAGTTCCGCTTCGCCTAAGCATTTTCAACCGATGCCTCCTAATTTTGGGGTATTACCAGAATTGGGTCAGAAAATCAAAAATAAACAAGAGCGTTACGGACGTTATCGCGATCGCGCTTTGGCTGACTTGAAGGAATTGATAAACAGTGTTCAGCAGTAAAGTGCTGAGTCAGGGACTGAGGAAGTGTTAGCGCAGCGTTAACGAAGTGGACCGTAGGTCGCCGTAGGCTGGGAGTGAGGGAGGGAGTGTTAGCGCAGCGAGCCGTAGGCTGGGAGTGAGGGAGAGACTTCTAATTCTAAATTCTGAATTTTGAATTTTGAATTTTGAATTTTGTTAGCGCAGCGGGACGCAGTCCATTTTGAATTGTCTTGTCCCCTTGTCCTTCATCAAGACTCAGAACTCAGGACTATTTTGATATCCTTCGCTGGTCTATAATTGTTTCGTCATTGGTTGTAGCTATTCCGTGTATACCGATCGCTGCGATCGTTATACCAATGAAGCCCCAAGTCCCATTTGTGAATGCATTCATCCGATGAACGAAACTACGATGATAGGCAAGATCCAACTGTCTATTATTGGTTCTTCCATCCCTAGCTAACTTGTCCACATATCTTTCCGTTCTTTGTAACTCCGTATACTCAGTGTTAAACGAGTAAAGCGATGATCCCGCTATCAATAAACCTGGAATAACCAAGGCAATAAAGAGAATTGCTCTGCCTATGCTCATACAACCTCGTTAGGCAATATATTTGAGTTAATGCTGACATGGCGAGCATTTATTGATAGTATCTGGCGAACAAATTAGAAAAATCGTCCACTCTGAGGTGAAAGAAAATTCCGGGAATAATACCCTGGGAAATCTAATATCAAGGGCATAAAAGCTCACCTTCCAGAACATCAGGGAAAAATGAGCAGCGATTTTTTCTTATATTTTGCTGCACATTATGCATCTATCGCAATCCTAAATCATAAGCCCTGCGGGCAGGCTTTGCGCTTACGTGAGAAACAAGATCCCCGACTTCGTAAAAGAAGTCGGGGATCTGTGGCTTTCAATTTTCACAAATCAAATTGGTGTGTTTGCAACCCAAGCAGCAGTCTAATACTATTTCACGAAATTCCTAATACAAATGATTGGTCTCTAATTCTTTCTCCCTGCTCCCTGCTCCCCATTTGTATCAACCTTAAAGTGAAACGGTATAACAATCTGGTGTAGCGGACGGAATAAAGATCTTGGTGGCAAATCAAAGCTATGCTATAATTAATTGCAGTAGCGAACTTTGATGTTTACTACTTTAAGGGCGCGTGGCTCAGTGGATAGAGCAACAGGTTCCGGTCCTGTGGGTCGGGGGTTCAAATCCCTCCGCGCTCGTTTTATGTAGATTGCCAAATTATTTGACAAGTAATTTGTCGGATATATAGGAATCCGGTTTAATTTGGTGAGACCAGTGCTGCAGGAGGGTTTCCCGACCTAGGCATCTGGCGTATGCGCAAAGCGCACGCCCAGAGGTCTAAAGCGCAGCGGAACCGGAGGTTCTCCCCGATAGCCGTAAGGCGTGGCGTTAGCCATAGGGTTAATTGACTCGTGCAGGTAGGGAACGCTTAACAGGGAACAGGGAACAGAAAGTGTACCTAGCTTCGTCAAAAGTCAAATATGAGTCCTATAATATTAGAAATATTTACTGATATCAAATTTATCTATCGGTTCAGTTATAATATTGCTTCTTCCAATTAGCTGACTTAAAACTAAAATACCTGCTTGGTGAAAATTATCACCTCCATTTGATGCTGAGTAATACTCTAAAATATAAGGATTAATATTGTTTTCAAAAAAATCAATGGCAGTTTTTAAGACACAAGCTTCAGTATCAATTCCACAAATAAAGACTGTATGAATATCCCTTTTTTTAAGAAATCTAAGAGTTTCTTCATTGCAGCCAGTGTATATAGTTTTATTAAAAACAACCTTAGCAAATGGTTCAATTTCATCAACAAGTTTGCGCTCTGTGTCTGAAAAAAATTTGTTCCAATTTAGATATCTTACATAAGGACTATCAAAGGTATTGAGAAATCTTGTGAAGATAACGTACTCAAATATCTTTTGCTCTAATAGAGACTTAATCCGTTGTATAACATGACTTGTATTTTGAGTTATGAATCCGTTTTGAAGATCAATGACAAATAGGCATAAGTTCATATTGTTAAACCTGAGAAAATCTTGGAATTATATAGGAATCCGGTTTGATTTCTGAATTGACTCGTAGAGGTAGGGAACGCTTAACAGGGAACAGGGAACAGGGAACAGGGAAGAAGCAATAAAAGATCTACCTAGCTTCGTCAAAAATCAAATATGAGTCCTATTCCTATATATGCAATTTGGTATTAGCGCACGGTTGCCAGTGCTCAACGCCCTGGTGGGAACAGCCACGCCTGACGGAAGAGCGCCAGTTCCCAGGGTGTGGAAAACCCTTACACCGTTCGGCTGAGCGCTCGCCTTGGCGTTGCCCTTACACGCCTACACCCCTGTATTTGTTCAGAGTATACCCTAAATATTTTCTGGAAAGACTGCTATCGTACTTGTAGCTAATATACAGTCATTTATTACACAACCATTCATTATGAGCTTTAAAGAACTTATTGGGCAGCTACCCAAGATTGCTAATGTTCTTGGTCAACTTCGCACACAAGCTCAGAACTATCCAAATCTTATTGAAGAATTACAGAAATGGGGACTAGATCCGACTCAGCCTCCAGAAAAACCGGATGCTATTTATGCTTGGAGTATCGTCAAGTATTATGACGAGTCTCAACAAATGCAGCCGATGATAAATTTGTTGGGCGAAGACGAGATAAAAAAGACTTTTGTTGAAAACTTTAACGCTAATGATTTACAAAATTTTTTAAAATCAGCAAAAGATTTTATTGTTCGTAAGGGGTTGTGGGCTGAATTCAAAGAAGAAGAAGTTTACTTGAGAGCAGAGATTCAGAATTTTTATCGTATCTACACTAAAGTTGCAAAATGGACTAGACCTCCTCTAGAAGTTTTGAAGGATTCAAAATTTCCTGATTTGCCAGAATATTCGCCTTATCCAAAAGAGTTTCAAGCATTAATACAGAAAAAAATACAGTCATTTCGCGGTCGGGAATTTGTTTTTCAGAAAATACAACAGTTTATTTCCCGTAACTCTAACGGTTATTTTACTATCGTGGGAGATGCAGGGATGGGAAAAAGCGCGATCGCCGCTAAGTTTATTTGGAATCATAAATTTCCTTGCTATTTCAATATTCGTGCTGAGGGTCGCAATAGACCTGAGTTGTTTTTGGAAAGTATTCGTCAACAGCTAATTAATCGTTATTGGTTGCAGAATGCTAAGGATGATAATTTACAAACTTTGCTTCAAAAAGTCAGCGATAATCTGTTAGATGACGAACGCCTTGTGATTGTGGTTGATGCGCTTGATGAGGTAGAGCAAGAAGACCGAGATAAAAATATTTTAAATTTACCGACGACACTCCCCAATAAAGTTTTTTTCTTGTTGACGAGACGACCTTATGTTGCAGATAACAAGCGCTTGTACACTCAAAAAGTTCCTGAGGAGGAGTTAGATTTAAGATGTCAGGAATATGGAGATTTGAGCCGTCAGGATATTGAAAATTATATTTGGTTCTGTATCCAAGAAAATCCCAAAACTGAAGATAGTCTCAGGAAATGGATTGAGGAGCGTAAAATAGCTGCTTTCACTTTCGTTGAACAGGTAGCTGACAAAAGTGAAAATAACTTTATGTATTTGTCTTATCTCTTACCTGGAATTGCTAAGGGAGAATACAATGACCTTTCTTTAGAAAAATTTCCCAAAGGTCTTCAGGAATACTATCGAACCCATTGGGTGAGGATGGGTATGGATACAGAACCTCAGGAAAATATTGTAATTATTCTATTTATTTTAGTGGAAATTAGTACGCCGATTCCTTGTGAGATGATGGCAGAAATTGCCAACCAGGATGAATATGAGGTGGAAAAAATTTTGGATCAGTGGGTTGAGTATTTGAAAGACCAGAAAATAGCTCAAGAAACCTGCTATAGCATCTACCATACAAGTTTCCTTGAATTCCTGAAAGGGAAACGGGAACTGAAGAAAACCCGGAAACTATTTGACGAAGTTAACCAAAACATTGCTGAATATTTTACAAGGAAGATGGCGTAAGATGGGGAAACTTGCCCAGAAATTAGCTGCACAACCTCTGTGGTTCCAGAACGCCTATCTAAGTAGTTTTGTAAAAAGTCAAGTGGAGTCGGGGAATTTTGCAGAGTGCTACCAAACTTTGACTGATTTCGACTATTTAGAAGCCAAGATTAAGCGTCCTGAATTTGGAGTGCAAGCGCTGATTGTAGATTACGATTTGATTGACTCGTCAAAGGTGGCAACTCACTCAGACGATAACTCCCATGAAGTAGGAACGCTGAAACGGATTCAAGGAGCGCTGCGTCTATCAGCGCATATTTTAGCTAAGGATCACACGCAACTGGCAGGGCAATTATTAGGGCGGTTGCTGTCTTTTCCACAACCTGGGATTCAGGCATTATTAGCACAGGCAAAGCAGTGGCAAGATGATCCTTGGTTGCGTCCCCTGACACCTAGCTTAACTCCTCCCGGTGGGCGTTTGCTTCGTACTCTCACAGGTCATAGCTTCTGGGTAAACGCAGTCGCCGTCACCCCAGACGGCAAGCTGGTGATTTCTGGATCCGCTGACAAGACACTCAAAGTCTGGGACTTAATAGATGGCAAAGAAGTTTTCATACTCAACGCTCACAGCGATTCGGTAAACGCAGTCGCCGTCACCCCAGACGGCAAGCGGGTGATTTCTGCTTCCAATGATAAAACTCTTAAAGTCTGGGACTTGGCTGATGGCAAAGAAGTTTTCACACTCAATGCTCATAGCGACTCGGTAAGGGCAGTTGTCCTTACCCCAGACGGCAAGCGGGTGATTTCTGCTTCCAATGATAAAACTCTTAAAGTCTGGGACTTAGTAGATGGCAAAGAAGTTTTCACACTCAATGCTCATAGCGACTCGGTAAACGCAGTTGCCCTCACCCCAGATGGCAAGCGGATGATTTCTGGTTCATCTGATAAAACACTCAAAGTCTGGGACTTCATAGATGGCAAACAAGTTCTGACACTCAACGGTCATAGCGACTCGGTAAGGGCAGTTGCCGTCACTTCAGACGGCAAGCGGGTGATTTCTGCTTCATCTGACAACACTCTCAAAATTTGGGACTTAGCAGATGGCAAAGAAGTTTTCATACTCAACGCTCATAGCAACTGGGTAAATGCAGTCGTCGTCACTCCAGATGGCAAGCAGATAATTTCTGCTTCGCGTGACAGCACTCTCAAACTTTGGGACTTGGCTAATGGCAAAGAATTTTTCACTCTCAACGCTCATAGCAACTGGGTAAACGCAGTCGCCGTCACTCCAGACGGCAAGCGGGTAATTTCTGCTTCATCTGATAAAACACTCAAAGTCTGGGATTTAGTAGATGGCAAAGAAGTTTTCACACTCAACGCTCATAGCAACTGGATAAACGCAGTTGCCATCACCCCAGACGGCAAGCGGGTGATTTCTGCTTCCTCTGACAAGACACTCAAAGTCTGGGACTCGGCTAATGGCAAAGAAGTTTTCATACTCAACGCTCATAGCGACTGGGTAAGGGCAGTCGCCGTCACTCCAGATGGCAAGCGGATGATTTCTGCTTCGCGTGACAGCACTCTCAAAATTTGGGATTTAGTAGATGGCAAAGAAGTTTTCACACTCAACGCTCATAGCAACTGGGTAAATGCAGTTGCCATCACTTTAGACGGCAAGCGGGTGATTTCTGCTTCTGCTGACAAGACACTCAAAATTTGGGACTCGGCTAATGGCAAAGAAGTTTTCACACTGAATGCTCATAGCAACTGGGTAAACGCAGTCGCCGTCACTCCAGATGGCAAGCGAGTGATTTCTGCTTCATCTGACAACACACTCAAAGTCTGGGATTTGGCAGATGGCAAAGAAGTTTTCACGCTCAACGCTCATAGCAACTGGGTAAACGCAGTTGTCATCACCCCAGACGGCAAGCGGGTGATTTCTGCTTCATCTGACAGCACTCTCAAAGTTTGGGACTTGGCTGATGGCAAAGAAGTTTTCACACTCAACGCTCATAGCAACTGGGTAACGGCAGTTGCCCTCACTCCAAACGGCAAGCAGGTGATTTCTGCTTCGCGTGACAGCACTCTCAAAGTTTGGGACTTGGCTGATGGCAAAGTTATTACCAATTTTACTGCTGATAGTCCACTATGGTGTTGTGCTGTTGCACCGGATGGAATGACAATTATGGCAGGAGATGCTTCAGGACAGATTCATTTCTTACAGTTAGAAGCAGGTTTATGAACATCACACCTCGCCCCCCAACCGCTTCCCAAAAAGAATTTCAGCAACTTATCCACGAAGGGAGCAGCAATTTTGTTGGTCGTGAATTTGCCTTTGCTGCTATTACCGACTTCCTCAACCACCAACGCTGTGGTTACTTTACCATTGTGGGCACACCTGGCAGTGGCAAAAGTGCCATCCTCGCCAAGTATGTGATGGAAAATCCTTCTGTTGTTTATTACAGTGCGGAAGTTGAAGGAAAAAATTGTGCGCAGGAATTTCTCATAACTGTTTGCACTCAGTTAATGGGGGAAATGGGGGATACAAATGTGTCGCTTCCTGAGAACGCTACTGAGGGAAGTTGGTTTTTCTCACTTTTACTTCAGAAAGTCAGCGATTTACTAGAACCAGATCAGCGTTTGATTATTGCGATTGATGGGTGCGACTGCATCGACCTCAACAACCAATCCCCAGACTCAAATCTATTTTACCTTCCTAGATATCTCCCAGAGCGAGTTTATTTTCTCCTCACCCGTCGCCCCTTCAAGAGCGAAAAATCTGGTTTATTAATCGAAACCCCTGCTCAAATTTTGGATTTAGAAGCATATTCCGAACAAAACCGAGAAGATGTGCAGACATACATACAACAATATATTTCACTCACACCCTCCTTTTTAAACAACGCTGGCTGGATAACCAATTGTAGAGACGTTACATGTAACGTCTCTACAAGCTGCCAACAGCTAACAGTCAAGAGCGAAAACAATTTCATGTATCTCTACCACATCTTAAAAGCAATCTCCCAAGGCTTTTATCCCGATAGCCCAAGCGTGGCGTTAGCCATACCCTTCCAATTTGAACCACTCCCTCCAGGGTTAGAAGCGTATTACAAAAATCATTACCAGCGTATCAAGGGTAAAGGTTTATCTCCAGTTGGATTAGCTGTATTAAAATGTCTAGCACAGCTTGTGCGATCGCTTTCAGTAGAATTAATCGCCCAAATAGTTGATGAAGATGAATACGAAGTAGAAAAAGTGCTGGAAAATTGGCTGGAATTCTTATATCAGGAAATCACAGAAGAAGAAACTTTTTATAGTTTCTATCATACCAGCTTTGCGAACTGGTTAGGCAAGGAATTAAATTTAGCTTAGACTAAGTATTTTGGAGAGTTGATTTATGTTAGGTTTAGAGAGAATTACCTTCGATGCCCGCATCATGGCTGGACAAGCTTGTATTCGCGGAATGAGAATTCCTGTTTCGTTAATTGTCAATTTGGTGGCAAATGGGAAACCCGTACAGGAAATTTTAGAAGAATACCCTGACTTAGAACCAGAGGATATTCGCCAATCTCTCCTTTATGCTGCCTGGTTGACTCAAGAGCGGGTTTATTCTTTCACAAATGCTGAAAAACAAGCATCATGAAATTTTTAGCAGATATGGGAATTTCGCTACGCACAGTAGCTTGGTTGCGCGATGCTGGCTATGATGTTGTGCATCTGCGCGATCAGGGTTTGCAAAGGCTACCGGATGAGGAGATTTTAATTAAAGCACGTACAGAAGTACGAATTCTGTTAACAGTGGATTTAGATTTTGCTCAACTATTAGCCGTGAGTGGAGAAGCTTTGCCAAGTGTAATTTTATTTAGGTTAGGAAATGAAAACTATCAGGGAATTAATAAACGTTTAACAGAGGTATTGAGTCAATGTCAGCAAGATTTAGAACAAGGTGTCATTATTTCTGTTACTAACGAGACATTTCGGATCAGACGGTTGCCGATATGAGTCATGCTTATCCCCTAGTACCTTTGGGTGAAGTTTTAATACCTATAAGTCGTCCATAATTGTAAATATATGTTTACAATCAGTAATACACATGCATCAAGTGGCACAGCCGGGGGTGCTATTGAATCAATTTTTAGTTTGCGGATTGGGGAGTTTAGGTCAACATTGTGTTGTCGCCCTCAAACAGTTTGAAGTCAGCGTCATTGCTATTGATAAAAAGCCGCCTGAAGACTGGGAAATTCCTCACGTTGAGAATTTATTGGATACCTTAGTCATTGGTGATTGTCGTCAAATCAGTGTTCTACAGCAAACTAAAATTCAGCAGTGTCGAGCTGCCATTATAGTCACTAATAATGAGCAAGTGAATGCAGAGACAGCTTTAGCGGTGCGCAAGCTTAATCCCAAAACCCGCTTGGTTGTTAGTTCATCTCAAAAAAATCTCAATCAATTATTGAGTCAACATTTAGGAAATTTTGTTGCCTTTGAACCAACTGAGTTGCCTGCGCTAGCTTTTGCCCTTGCTGCTCTTGGAACAGAGACACTAGCATTATTTCATTTAGAAGGACAGTGGCTGCAAGTTGTCAAACGTACTATATCACCAACAGACCGTTGGTTCAACAACTGTCTGTTGCACGAACTGAATAATCACAAGCGTCAAATTCTCTATTACACATCTAATGCAACTTCTTCATTCAAAGCCTTCCATGAATGGGATTTAGATACACGTCTTCTGCCGGGAGATACAATTGTTTATATTAAGCCAGTCAAAACAACTTCCACTGATTCTAAAAAACTGGTAAGAAATACTTGGTATAATCCCCGACACTTCTTAACAAGACTCAAACACTTCAACTGGTTCACTATTAAGCGGCAATTTTTGACATTTTTACGTAAATCTGATGAGAATGGATTTAAGCAGGTAGGCATTATCTGTGCAGTGATTGTAAGTTTTTTATTGATATTGGGAACAGTTTTGTATCGATTGAGCTATCCCAAAATTGGCTTGATAGATGCCTTTTTGACCTCAACCATGCTACTTCTAGGGGGATTTGGTGATTTGTTTGGTGGGTTCAATTTCACACTTCCTGTTCCCTTTTGGTTGCGGTTGATTAGCTTGGGAATGACAATTACTGGTACAGTTCTAGTAGGAATACTCTACAGTTTCTTGACAGAAAGGCTTTTAGCTGCTAGATTTCACTTAAATAAGCGACGTCCACCTGTTCCTCAAAAAGATCATGTCGTCGTGGTGGGACTTGGTCGCACAGGTGTGGGAATCGCAGAGATTTTACAAGAATTTAACCAACCAATTGTTGGCTTCAGCATAAACACAGACTTTGACACCACAATTCTACCAGAGATGCCCCTCATAACTGGTTCCCTAAAAAAGTCTCTTTCTAAGGCAAATCTTCAAACAGCAAAAAGTGTCGTTGTGGTGACTGATGATGAGATGCTGAATTTGGAAGTCAGCTTAATGGCTTATGATGCAAATCCAGAAAGCAATTTGGTTCTCCGCAGTACAGGTCTTAGCTTAAGTGACAATTTAACCGAACTCTTGCCGAATGCTCAAGTGTTGTGTGTCAATGCTGTAGTTGCTGAAGCTTTTGCTGGTGCAGCATTTGGGGAAAAAATTATGAATTTGTTTCGTATTGAGCACAAAACTATTTTGGTCACAGAATACCAAATTGAAGCTGGTGATACGCTTAATGGCTTACTGCTATCTGAAGTCACCTATGGCTATGGAGTTATTCCAATTCTTTACCAAAAAGAAACAGAAATACCTAAGCTTATGCCTTCTGAGGATATTAGTTTAGTTGTGGGCGATCGCATGGTAGTGTTAGCAACAAGCGATGGTCTACAGCGGATTGAGCAGGGAGCAGCGATCGCCTCAAAAACCTGGCAAGTACATATTACAAAAGCTTTGACAGAGGAGGCAGAGTTTGAAGGAGCAAATGTTATTGTTCGCATTTCAGGATGCAGTCTCAACACAGCTAGAACAGTGATGAAAAATTTACCAGAAACATTACATTTCCCACTTTATAAACATCAAGCTCAGCGACTTATTATAGAACTAGCTAAAGCTCAAGTTAAAGCCCACTTGCTTAGGACAAATCATCCTTAGTTATTTTACTAGTTATCAGTTATCAGTTATCAGTTCAGAACTTACGCACTGAAAACCCGAAACCTCGATCCCCCCTAGCCCCCCTTAAAAAGGGGGGAATCTTAAAAGTCCCCTTTTTAAGGGGGTTGGGGGATCTCTTTTGTGTAAGTCTTACAGTTGTTAGTGTTGACTGTTCCCTGTTCCCTGTTCCCTATTCCCTAATTTAATTTCAACCAATCCTTAATCTCGTCAATTAACCAATGGCGTTCCACAGTTGCTAAAGGACTAGAGGTGAGCTTCTGTTTATTAGAATATTCAATTGTCACACCGCGAGGTGCAGAACCCTGTTGAACTATCTCTTCATACACTCTACAAATCAGTGGAGTTTTTCCTCGATACCGCCAATAACATAAACCAAATAACTTCCAGCGGATTTCAAAATGTTCACGGTAAAAGTACATATCTGTATGTCTAAAAGCAGGTAGAACTGTTGCTTGGAATAGGACAAACAGTAATACTAAAAGAGGCATAATATACAATATCGAATGGTAGACAAGTCCTGTTGAAAGTAAATTAAACCATTGTGGAATTTGCCAGACAAAAGGAATAATTAAGCCTATAAGATAGAATATTTTGAACGTTTTCCTTCCGCGTCTAGGAATTTTAATTTCTATTTTGTGAGCAGACTTTTTGATTTGAACCAGACTACCTGTGGGCTTACGGCTAGTGAGTGGTGGCGTGAGTGCGTGTCTATTCTTGAGCGTGTCTAGAGCTTGGCGTGCAGAACTCAGTCGCTCTGTAACATTTGGTTCTGTCAGTTTACCAATCCAATTCACAAAACCCAAATCGACACTTACTCTATCAGCAAATTGAATGCGGGAGTTCTGGTATGGTAAATCAGCAGGAGGCGTTCCGGTGAGGAGATGAATCAAGGTTGTACCAACAGCATACAAGTCAGAAGCGGGAACAGCACGACCTGCAAACTGTTCCATTGGCACATAGCCGTAGGTTCCTACAACTGTGAAGGTGGCACCTTCCAACACCGCTTGATCTTGCACTGCGCCAAAGTCAACCAGGTAAACGCGCTCATCCTCACCCCAAATTAAATTGCTGGGTTTGATATCTCTGTGCAACACAGGAGGGTTGAGTTCGTGTAGGTAAACAAGAATGCTCAAAATTTCTGTTGCGATCTTTTCCACCTGTGACTCAGAAAACCGATGCCCTTGATTCAGCAGTTGCTGGAATGATGCTCCGGGAACGTAACTGTGCACTAACCCAAACCAGGGAAATCTCGAATCAGGTTGCTTTTCCAAAACAAAGTCATCCCGATACTTGGGAATTCGGGGATGATTGAGATTTTTCAGCACCTGAGCTTCACGTTCAAACAGCTTATGTTCATCCCACTGCATCTGCGAACTCAGAGCGAGCAGTTTGACAACCACTTGTTCTTGAGGCTGTGTACACAAATCTACTGCTAACCAAGTTTGACGACTAGCATCTTGCCCTAATTTTTCTTTAAGTTGATAACGAGACTCTTGGGAAGTCGCTTCCCGAATGCAAAGAACTTGTCCACCTTCTGCCATAACCAAAAGCCCAAAATCTAAAGTCCCAACCAATCCTTGATTTCATCTACGAGCCAACGGCATACCTCATGATAAAGAGGTGGCTTCAATCTTCCAAATGAATACTCTTCGACACCAACAGCCAAAGTTACCTCAGGAATTTTCTTGTTACCATAGCCGCCAGAGTCACTTTTAAAAACATTATCAATCTCTAAGACATTTCCTCGCTGTCGTTTGATGCAAAAACCCAGTACTTTCACCTCAATTTCAAATTGCTGATGATCGAAGTTGATATTGGTTTCCACAAACACAGGTAATAGAAACCAAGCCCCCAATACAAGACTACCTGCCAACCAAAACAAATAAACCCAACCACTGATAATCATCGACAGCAAAAATAACCAAAGTCCCAACCCCGTCAGTACAAGCCAATTTGTTGGGGTAGATATTACCTTGTACCAAGGGACATGAAGTTGAATCTGCAAGCGCCTTGGTGATTTGTCCAGCCAAATGCAACTTTCAGGGAGTCGTTGACTAGCAATTTTGATCGCATTTTGATTAGCCCTAAGAGTGTCAAGTGCTTGTTGAGCGCTACTAAAGCGTCTTTCCAAATTAGGTTCAGTCAGTTGCTCTAACCAACGGACAAACCCAGGATTGAGCCTGACAAGGTGAGCAAACTGCAAGCGAGAATCTTTTTGAGGCAAATCTGCTGGAGAAATACCTGTCAGCAAATGAATCAATGTTGCTCCCAAAGCATAGAGATCAGATGCTGGGGTTGCTCTTCCGCCGAACTGTTCTAGTGGTGCATAGCCATAAGTTCCCACGACTGTAAAAGTAGCACCTTCTCTTGCAGCACGGTCTTGTACTGCACCAAAATCAACCAAATAAATACGAGAATCTTTACCCACTAGCACATTGCTAGGCTTAACGTCCCGATGCAGCACAGGAGGACTCAAACCATGCAAATAAATCAAAATTTTTAGGATCGCAGTAGCAATTTTGCGAACTTCTGGTTCTGCAAATACTTGACCTTTTGTGAGTAATTGCTTGAGTGATGTACCGGGAATATATTCTTGAACTAACCCAAAGTAGAGTAACTGGTCGTCAAAGCAAAAATAATTACGATAGTCAGGAATACGAGGATGGTTCAGCTGTTTCAATACCTGTGCTTCTCGCTCAAATAATTTCAAGCTTTCCCACTGCATCTGGTCGCTAAAGGTCAACAGTTTCACCACAATATCGTCTTGTGTTGACAAATCAAGTGCTAACCAAGTTTGACGACCTGCACCTTCACCCAGTTTTTCTTTCAGTTGATAGCGATTATGTATAACCTGTTGCGTTTGCAGCATCGTGTCGCTATTCCTCAACACTTCTGTTGTACTAAAATAACACTCTTAACCCTAAACACAACAAGGCAATCCCTGTTGAAGGGAAGTATTTCAATTTCTATAGTAATAAAATTAATATACAAAACGAAACAACCGTATTCCGGATGTCCTGAGCAAAGTTTTGGTAGACACACCTGATACAAGGCACTTGGGTCACTACCTAATTATACTAGAGAGCAATTTATCTTGCGTTTGGTTTTTTCAGACTTGTCTGTGGTGGACAAGTACAATTATTTCCAGGATTAGTAGGATTAGATGCTTGGGAACCGCTAATATTAATATCACGGAACTGTACTACGACAGAGTTAAAAAGGGGGTAAAATAGCCCACTGAATAATAAGATTCCCGACAACTCTTGCGAAGTCGGGAATTTGAGCAGGCACTTTCACACAAATCAAATAGGATTGCTATAGTTGGGTACTGTAAGCACTATAACCATAGGCTAGAGTTTCTTTCATCGCAGCCGACGGCTTAAGACTTCTGTTAATTGAATTAGCAAAGGGTATCTGGATTCCTTTGATGGTTTCTGGTAAAATCGCGTATTCTTGTGTTGGTTCCACAGTGTATTGTGGACACTTGCCTTTCATTCCAGAATTCGTTAACATTGCATCTATTTCTGCAGATGAATATTGCTTGAGATAAACTGAGTTTTGTTTTGGGTTAAGCCTTCTGACTAAATTATGAATTATATGAGAAGGACAAGACTTGTTGTGGAAAGAATGATTGAAGACAAAAGTTCCACCTGGCTTGAGTACACGAGATACTTCAACCAAGAGGTTTCTAATCTGTGCTTCTGGTATATGCATAAAAACACAGTTAGAAATTATCAAATCTACAGAATTATCTTCTAAAGGCAGTAATTCAGCAGAAGCACAAATAATGTAAAACTCTGCTCCTGGGAAAAAATCATATTCTTGCTTACACTTGAGTAAGCGTCGCAATAAAGACTCCGAGATATCAATGCCATAATATTTTTGACACCTCAAATTTTTGTCCTTTGAAAGAAACAAAGGAATTCGACCATAGCCACAGCCAATTTCCAGAATAGAATCAACAGACTTATTGATAGGAAACTTATTCCAAGTTCCTCCAGGTCTTCCGGTTAAAAGAGTGTAATCTTGTTTAAGTGGCGATGTTTCTTCTGCTTGTTCAATTTTTTGAGAACCGTAGTACGTCTTACCAATTTCGTCCCATCTTTGTTTTTGTTCCGTACTGTTTAACTGTTCATAATCGTTAGGAAAATAGATGCCATCCCGAAGTTGAAAGTCATTCAAACTGATTTTGGCGTTGAGTGATGTGCTCATGAGATTATTCCTGCTCAAGTCCTTAATATGTTTCTGGTTATACTCTGAAGTTCATCTAAACTTCAAGTCCTCTTACTTATCGTTTTTACTTTTATTTATACATAGAAAAAAATTTCTTCTATTCCAAAGTCTTACATAACCGAGGGGAGGGGAAAGGGTAAGGAGGCAGGGGGAAAGGGATATAAGCCTCGCGCTTGATGCCTGGGTGAGGCACTAGCTCCTATCTTAATTGTGGATCACGCGTTAAACAGAAGATTTTTAAGGGCACGTAGTGCCCTTAAAAATCAGCGCCCATGCTTGAAACCCCTATTTTTAATTTAGTGGTTTGCTTTCCCCTTGCCCCTTTCCCCTTTCCCCCTTTTCCCTCTTTTTCATGGTTAAACAGTTATGTTTTTTGCGGGTGCTTCACCGTAAAGATATTTATCGCTATTTTCCATAAGTTGCGAAATCACTTTCTTGGGGCGGTTTCTCCGGAACATCGCCAGGGTAAGCCAGAGGCGAGAGGCGATCGCCTCTCGCCCCTGATTTTTCATGTCAGTTTCTATGCAAATAGCCTGATCAGAAAATTCCTTGAAGGCTAATGCACAAATAACTCACTACCTCTAGACATTTAGAAATACCTCGTTAGTCTGAGCAAATCCAATATTATAAAAACTTATAATAACTTCGATAAAAAGTGAATACATAAAGATCGCAACTTATGACTCGACTGACAAATGAGTGAGAAATATCTGCTCAAACTGTATATTACAGGATACACGCCCAGGTCCCAACGAGCGATATCCAATTTGATTCAGTTGTGCGAGTCACATCTGCGGAATAAACATGAGATAGTAATTATAGATGTGCTGGAGCAACCCCAGGTTGCTGAAGCTGAGAAAATTTTAGTAACCCCAACTTTAATTAAGGAATTTCCCTTACCAAAAGTACGAATTATCGGTGATTTATCAAATACACACACAGTTTTGTTTGGGCTTAATATTCCCCATAAGCAGTAAAATACATTAAGAATACTAATTAGTTGTATTGATTTTTTTTATATAAAAGTTTAAATTTCACCAAATGAATCAAGAAAAAGAACAAGATTTGGTTGAGAAGCTTGTAACTGGAATTCCTGGCTTTGACATATTATCTGAGGGCGGATTACCCAAGTCACGAGTCACGTTAGTAGTTGGTACCGCAGGTAGTGGTAAGACTGTATTTGCATCTCAGTACCTTGCAGAGGGAATTAAACGGGGCGAAAATGGGGTGTTTGTGACTTTTGAAGAATCTCCCCAGCGTATACGAAAAAATATGCGAGGCTTTGGCTGGGATATCCGCAAATGGGAGGAGGAAGGGAAATGGGCGTTTGTTGATGCTTCTCGCCAACCTGGAGAAAAGCCTTTGGTGAGTGGAGAATACGACTTCGATTCTCTGATTGCTCGGATTCAGTATGCCATCAATCAGGTGGGTGCAGTGCGAGTCTCAATGGATTGCTTGGGAGCAATGTTTACTTATTTGCCTGATAAAGCTCAAGTCCGCAATGACTTATTCATGATTGGTTCAGTCTTGGAACAAATTGAAAGTACGGTAGTTGTAACATCTGAACGCAATCAAGAGTACGGTGATATTAGCACCTACGGTGTTGAGGAGTTTGTTGCTGATAATGTGATTATCCTGCGGAATGTGATATTCCAACAGAAGCGCCGACGAACTATAGAAATTCTTAAGTATAGAGGTAGTCCTCACAAGCAGGGAGAAATTCCTTTTTCAATTGTTCCTGACAAAGGAATTGTGATTCTTCCCCTGTTTAGAACGGAAACAGCAGAAGAAAGCACAACTGATATCCGTATAACTTCTGGCGTTACCGAACTGGATGCTATGTGTGACAGTGGTTTTTTTCAAAATTCTATTATTCTTGTGTCAGGAGCTACAGGTACAGGCAAAACTTTGGTATCAACTCAGTTTATTGCAGCGGGGGCTAATAATAACGAACGTTGCTTATTGTTTGCTTTTGAGGAAAACCGAGAACTGATTTTGAGAAATGCGCTGGGGTGGAGTGTTGACTTTCGACAGATGGAACGGGACGGGCAATTGAAATTTGTGTGTCGCAACCCAGAAGCACATCCACTAGAGTATCACTTGATCAAAATGCAAGAAATGATTGAGGAATTTCAACCTCATCGGGTAGCAATTGATAGTCTTTCAGCATTAGAGTGGGCTTCTAATACAGAAGGATTTCGGCAATTTCTTATTGGTCTTAATTCAATGATTAGAGAACGTAAAATGACGGCACTGTACACTTCCACAACTCCGATGAGTCTTGTTAGTAGTACCTCCACTTCCGAAAATCATATCTCTATTACTACTGATGTCATTATATTACTACGATATGTTGAAGTTTATGGGGAAATTCGCAGAGGAATAGCAGTGATAAAAATGCGCGGCTCACAGCACGATAAACAAATCCGAGAGTTTACAATTGACAATAGGGGTATGCACATTGGCAAACCATTTCGCAACATCACTGGCATTTTGATTGGTAATCCTATGTCTGGTTTTTACAAACCAAAATGATTAAAACAGTTATCAGTTATCAGTTATCAGTTATCACTGTTAAGCGTTAAGCGTTAAGCGTTAAGCGTTCACTGCTGAATACCTCTTTTTCTCCTCTTTCTACAGGAAGAGTAATAAACATAAGTCTTTGGGTGATATTGTGCAGCACCATTAGCGATTAATATTAAATTATATTAATCCTCAATTTACGAAAACTAGTTATAAAGTGGATAACAAATGTACCATATTATTTTTATTAAACTCGCCCCAATCTAGAGAAAATATCCTCGCTGTGATGAATGGGGCTGGTTTTGCAGTCGATGATAAGTGTATAGCAACAAAAGTTGATTACCTGACTTATCTCAATGGTGCTTGGGATGCGATCGTTGCCGAAGACAGTTTAAAAGATTTAGACGCCTTGGAAGCATTGCAAGAAATGCACGCGCAAAAGTTGAACATCCCTTTTGTGATTATTAATGGTACGGATAGCGCATTTATTGCCGTAAGATGTATTAAGGCAGGGGCAATAGATTACCTTTCCAAGGATGAACTGGCACGGCTTCCTGAAGTTATAAAACAGGCTCTTGCGGAAAAAACACAACCGTCCCAATTGTATAAGCAAGATTTAGAACAACAGCTACAACAACAGACACTAGAACTCGGTAAGCAAAAAGAGCACTCCCAACAAGTCGAAGCAACACTGCAAAAGGTTGAGCTACAGTTGCAAACGCTGATTACCAAAAATGCTGACGGTATAGTGGTTGTAGATCGAGGTGGTGTTGTGCGTTTTATTAACCCAGCAGCACTAAACCTTTTTGCCTGCAAGCAAGAAGAACTCTTAGGTGAGTTGTTTGGCTTTCCTGTTGTTGGTGGGGATAATACAGAGGTCGATATTTACCCATATACATGTAACACAGAACGCACCGCAGCAAAGGATAGTCTCGAAAAAATTGCCCAAATGCGCGTGGTAGAAATTGAGTGGCAAGGAGAAACTGCTTATCTTGTTTCTTTAAGAGATATCACAGAACGCAGGCGAGCTGAACAAGAGCGGAATAAACTTTTGGAAGAGGCTCAAGCAGCAAATCGCATAAAAGATGAGTTTCTTGCTGTCCTCTCGCATGAATTGCGAACACCTTTAAATCCAATACTCGGGTGGGTGAAACTTTTACGCAGTGGTAAGCTTGATGATAACAGGAAAAAGCAGGCACTGGAAACTATTGAGCGTAACACAAGCTTACAGGTGCAACTTATTAATGACTTGCTGAGTGTATCTAAAATTTTACGTGGTAAGCTAACTCTTAATCCAATTGCTGTTAACCTGCAAACTGTAATTACTAAAGCTATAGAAAGTGTAGATCTTGCGGCTCAAGCTAAGTCAATTGAGATATTGACTGTATTTGATGCTAATCTGGGACTAGTTTTTGGTGATTCCAAACGATTGCAGCAAGTTATCTGGAATCTTCTTTCTAACGCGGTGAAATTTACGCCATCAAATGGACAAGTGACAGTTCAGTTAGAAAAGGTTGGCTTATACGCTCAAGTTCAAGTTATTGATACAGGCAAAGGTATAAAACCAGAATTTTTACCTTATATATTTGATTACTTCCGTCAACAAGATAGTGGTTATACCAGAAAATTTGGAGGTTTGGGGTTAGGGCTTTCTCTTGTGCGCCACTTAGTTGAATTACACGGCGGAACTATTAAAGCTGAAAGTTTTGGTGAGGGAAAGGGAGCAACTTTTAGTGTTAGGCTTCCCTTGATGCTTGATCCTGCGATCACAACTGGTGGTGAGACTCGAAAAGATAATAACAGTCCAGATTTACATGGTGTGCGGGTACTGGTTGTGGATGATGAACCAGACAACCGCGATTTTTTGGCTTTTCTACTAGAAGCTTATGGGGCTTCTGTACGTGCAGCCGCCTCAGGATATGAAGCGCTTTCATCATTGGTTGAAGAACAGCCAGATTTGCTGGTGAGTGATATTAAAATGCCAGAAATGGATGGTTATATGCTGATTCGTCAAATCAGATCTTTGCCAGCTGAACGAGGAGGACAAATTCCGGCGATCGCCCTCACTGCTTACCCCGGGCAGACTCCTCAACAGCAAGCTAATGGTACTGGTTTTACGCTTCATTTTCCCAAGCCAATTGAACCAGTTCTCTTGGCGACAGCGATCGCAAATTTGGTTGAGAAATAAGAAGGTGAGAAGAGATTTTGGCGTAGGGAAACCCAACAAAGAATAGTTGAGTGCAAATGTACTATTTCTTTCGTTGAGTCCAACGCCAAGTGAACCAGCCAAAAAACAAAGTGGCTGCAACACTCCAAAACAAGCATGTCACTATGGGATGTAGTGGTTTGTTGAGAGATATTGTGATTGGTTTGTCGATGTGTTGAGTGACAACGCCAGAATCGTATAATTTTCTCTTTTGATGACATCAATCTGTTAAAGCGACAAACAATCTGTTAACCGACATCCGGTCAGCTCCACGTTGGGAACACCGGGAAGGTTTTTCGCCTCCTGACACCCCTGCACTATCGCTGCGAACTCGGCCCAAGTGAGAAAACTCCCAAAAAAAACTATCTCCTGTTGCTGGTTCAACAAGACCATACAGATAAAAATTTTTTCGTTGCCAACCAACAATACCTTCAGGTTTAACCCTGTATAGTGACTTTTTATTTGTTGCAGTGCCAAATTAATGTCATCAAGAGTGTAAAGCTTGAACTCAAAGAGCGTTAAGCGTAAGAACTAGCACAGAGAACTTACAACTCTTCCTTATTTCATCTATTTCACCAAATTCATCCTTGATTGCGCGAACGGTGAGTACCTTAATACCTTATTTTGGTTTTCTTTTTTGTTTAAGTCCCGCTAAGTCATATAACGACCAGCGTTGAGGTGAATCGTCTGCCCTGTGATGTATCCACACTCGATTAGCAGTCGTGCGACTTGTCCGACCTCATCCGGATAACCGAGGCGACCCATGGGTAAGCTCTCCAATGGAGGTAAGTCCATAGCCGCGACCATGTCGGTTTCAATCAACGCGGGTGCTATAGCGTTGGCCGTGATCCCGCTGTCCCGCAATGACGCCGCATAGTGGTGCATCATGCCGATCAGTGCCGCCTTGGAACTGGCGTAAGCAGTGGAGATCATCCCGCCGGTCATTGCAGCCAGTGAAGAAAGGTAGATCAACCGTCCGAACCCTTGCTTGCTCATCTCGGGTATTACTGCCTGAGTCAGTGCGAAGGCAGCTCTCACGTTGATGGAAAAGGTTTGGTCGAAATCTTCGAGACTGTTCTCGAATACTTCAGTCTTTCGCCCGACACCAGCATTGTTGACTAAGATGGTAATCGGTCCCAATGCCTCATACGCCTGTCGCACCAACGCTGTCACGCTCGCTGAATCGGAGATGTCGGCCTGCACGATTGTGGCCCGGACACCTGCCAAGCGAACAGCTTCTGCCGCTTGTTCGGCTGCATCGCGTCCTTCACGATAGTTGATCGTGACGTCACAACCTGCCGCAGCGATCGCAACGGCGATCGCTGCACCGATACCCCGGTTACCGCCCGTTACCAGAGCGTGTTGATGTCGACTGGCCTTTTGCTGCGTCATTGTGTCAATGCTTCCTCAAAATCATGGTATGGTTGTGTTCTTAGTTCAATGTGTTTATTAAGGCATCTAGACTGTCAAAATGTGCCCTAAGTGAACGAGAGGCGCTCCTCTCGCCACCATGATGACTCGATTACCATGCTGGCTGAAGAGTCGCGCGGTTGTGTTGCAAAAATTTTCATACCCGTTACCTATAGCGTGCTAACAGGTAATTTTTCTTGTCTAAGCTGCTACTTGTAGTGTGCTTCTGATTTTTTGCAACACAACCCGGACGGAAGCGTCCGGCTGCGGTTACGGTGGCCGCCCCATTCCTACCGCACCCGCTCGAACACGATGACGATCTTCGTCCCGTCAGGACGGGTGAAGTTCTCGGTCATCCGACCCCCCTCGACCACGATGCGCAGGTCCTTGCGGGTCCGCACGTCGCCGATCCAGTTCGGGAAGGTCGACCCCTCGACGCGATCGCCAGTGAACTCGCCATTCTCATCGACCGTGTACGTGCCGAACATGCCGATGTTCTTCGCCATCGCGATGCGGTTCTCTTCGTCCGTGCCTTGGCCGCGCACGTCGGACTTGAAACGGGGCACGTCGCCGTCGGTCAGGACCTCGACGTAATGCATGTCGGGCGCGAAGATCAGCAGCCCGCTCGGATGCTTGCCGTAGGCGGGCTCGTTGCCGCTTGGCTTCTCGATCTCTGCCGACACCATTCGCCAGGTGCCAACGACTTTGTTGCGGGGGGCTGCTTCGGCTGCACTGCTCATTAGTAACACTCCGATCAGGATGGGGACAAGGGCTCGACGGATCAGCAAGGGCGATCTCCTTCGTTTCAGGTCATGTACCAGCCGGCGTCGACGTGGAGTTTCCATTCAATTAATTTCCTCTATCTCATACCGCTTTATCTGCGTTAGTAGATGCGGAAAGCTCTTTCCCCGCCGTGAACTCCTGATGCAGCGTCTCCAGCTTCTTGCCCACGTATTCGTCGGCGATGGAGCCCAGCAGCGCATGACCGGGTGGGTTCGGGTCTGCCAGGATGGTGAGTATGGCTTTTGCCCCCTTTGTCAGGTCGCCGCTGAAAGGCATCGGTTGCTCGTTTCGCCCCTTTCGCAACGCATCGTAGTCGCGGATAGTGGCTGGAGCCTGCCGTTGTGACCGCCCGAACCAGTCGGTCTTGAATACGCCAGGCTCGACTGCGGTGACCAGGATGCCGAAGCTCTTGACCTCTTGACTCAAGACCTCCGTAACCGCTTCCATCGCAAATTTCGTGGCGTTATAAATGCCAACCATAGGAAACGTGACGAGACCGCCCATTGAAGTGATGTTCAGGATGCGACCCGCACGCCGCTTTCGCATATAGGGCAAAACCGCCTGGAGCATGGCGATACATCCAAACACATTGACCTCAAACTGCTGCCGGATCTCATCGAGCGGAGCTTCTTCGATGGTTGACCAAAGCCCGTAACCCGCGTTGTTGACCAGCACGTTGATCGCACCCACGTTAGCCTCGACCTCAGCGACGAGGTCTGCCATGCGTACGGTGTCCCGCACATCCAGAATGCGTCCGAACGCATGACCGGGTTTAGTCGCTTCAAACTTGGCAACGGCCTCCTCGCTGCGGACTGTACCGACAACTCGCCAACCTTGATGCAGCGCCTCTTCCGCCAGGGCTTTCCCTAGACCAGAACTTACGCCCGTGATCAGAATTGTGTTTTCTTTCATTCTGTCCTTCCCTTCTAAACTCGATTGCAAGCTAGTTAAGACTCCGGAAATTTTGTGTGAAGTGAGTTTTGGAACACGGCACAAAACTTAAATAGTACGCGCCGTATCTGTAACCAAGTCAGTCTGACGCGCAGCATATTTAAATGCACACTTGGTCAGTTCGGCGACCAGAAGCCAGAGTTTATCTCACCCGTTGCCAAACGATAACGATTGGTGGACTAGCCGGATCATTCAAGTGCTCAATCATTTTGTCTCCCTTAACAAAAGTGTGCATTTGCTTCCTCTTTACTGGACTCAACAAACTCGGTTTTCGTTCATGCGTCTCGTGCTTCTGCATCTTCAGGTGCGAAACCTCTGATCTTCATTCAAGGTAACGCGCAAGTCATTGCTCGTAGCAGCCCAATCCTTCCTATTTCCTGCCTAATCCTCTCGCTTGCGGAATTTTAAGCTATGCTTTAATTGTTGTCACTGTCTTGTTCATACAGAATGAAGAGATGCTCATAAGGCAGTCCGAAGCAGAAGCCGTTGGCGATATTGCACATATTGCCGCGCTACGCCAGAACCTCATTGCCAAAATTTCCCGCTGGACAGAATCTGAACCGGACAAACTGACCGCAGTTCCTGGACTAGTGCTGTACAAACGTCCGCAGCCGACTGTTGAGACCTGCGAATTTCACCTTCCGGGCCTCGCCCTGATTGTCCAGGGAAGCAAGAAAGTTCAACTTGGAGGAGAAAGCTACACATATGATGAGTCGCATTTCCTGCTCACAACCGTAGATCTCCCGACAATAAACCAGGTAGTGAAGGCCACCAGAAGCCGACCATATCTTTCAGCCGTATTGAGACTAAATCTCCAAGCGGCAAGACAGCTCATTCTTGATTACGACTTGGACACTATGAGATCGATGTCGGTCATGCGCGCTATCGGTACAGGACCTGCTACCGGGAAGGTGTTCGATGCCTTCATACGAATGCTTGATTTGTTGGACCAGCCACAAGATATTCCGATCCTCGCTCCCCTAATTGAGCGGGAGCTGTTGTATCGGCTGTTGACAAGCGAAGAGGGAAAACGCCTACGGGCAGTTGTCTCATCCGGATCCCAAAGCAGCCGTATAGCGAAAGCCGTCGCTTGGTTCAAGGAAAACTACCGGGAACCTTTAAGGGTTAAGGAACTCGCGCAAAGTGTTCACATGGGAGTTTCCACATTTCATCACCACTTTCGAGCGATGACAGCGCTAAGTCCGTTGCAGTATCAAAAGCAACTCCGTCTCCACGAAGCACGGCGTCTGATGCTGTTAGAGGAATTCGATGTTGCTTCTGCCGCCGCAAACGTGGGCTACGAGAGCTCAACACAGTTCAGCCGAGAGTACAGCCGACTATTCGGGCAGTCAGCCTCAAGCGATATCAAGCTTTTCAGGATTAGTCACAAGTTATAAAGTAAACGAATTTTGTCACTACGTCTTTAAGTAGAAATGTCGGTTAACAGATTGTTGAATAGCAAATTGTGTCCGAAGGACATATGCGTGCAATACATGGTTGTAGAGACGTTGCATGCAACGTCTCTACATTGATCGCGGTGGTGTATGTGATTTAAAAGATAACCGCTATAAACTTTCCAAACATTTTTCTATAGCAGTCCTATTTCATTTGTGAAAAAACAAAGTACATTCTTCTTCCCTGTTCCCTGTTAAGCGTTCCCTACCTCAACGAGTAATTTCACAACTCCTGCACGGATTGCTATAGAGCACAAAATTTACCACTTCTGACTCAGCAAGACTTCAAATTCTGTTTTTAAAGCCTTAATATCCGCGATTCTTGCTACTAACAAGTTATTACTACCTGCATCCACAAGACGTGAGTTCCAATAACAGATACTCTCTGAATTCTTCATCCAAAACGAAATCACTGTATCTACAACTTCATCTATATTCCAGCCCCACTTTGGTGGCAATGGTTCTACAGATTTGATGATCGCATCAAGCGTACACTTATGAGTTCCCACATATTCCACCGCTTGATGCTGTGGTTTGTGTAAATTGTGCTGTTGATGACTAAAAAAATCTAAAACTGGAGAAACGCCTACAATATCAAAAGTGTATTTCATTCTACTTCTCCAAATTATGACGTGAATTTTCTTCAAACCAGAGTTGCTAAAAAGTTTAATGTCTTAAAAATCTCTTGAGTCTCACCAGAAAAAACTTCCAATCCTCCTATCTTATAGGTAATAAAATCCCAAAAACTAGCACTCTAGTCTTGAGAGTGCTAGGCTTTCTCCCCAAAAAGAGTTAGCAGTAAAAAACGTTGAGTGCTAAAAGTTGTCCCAAGAAAATTAGCAGTGAAGTGCATTGAGTGCTAAAGTTTATAGAGGTCTTGATATGAAAATATTATAAAATTTATTTAAAAAAAACGGATGTTTGTTACTATTAATAATTATTTAATATTGTCTGTAACAAGTTTTCAGGGTGAAATAGCAGCTTTGTCTGCTGCCTGTTTGTGGGCGCTGGCATCAGTATTGTATGGGCGCTTGGGAGAACGTATCCCGCCATTGCAACTCAACTTGATCAAAGGGATAATTGCGATCGCCTTCCTATTGCTCACCATCGTTATCCGTGGCGAATTGTTTCCTAGTATTCCACCCCTGTCTGTGTATCTCATCCTCCTGAGTGGTTTTGTAGGCATTTGTTTAGGCGATACAGCTTTTTTGGCAGCTATAAATTTTATCGGCGCACGTCGTGTCTTACTGATTGGAACTCTTGCCCCACCGATAACGGCAATACTGGCGTTGATTTTTCTTCAAGAGCAGTTAAATGTGAGTGCTTGGTGCGGTATTTTGCTGACTGTTTTGGGTGTTGCTTGGGTTGTTACCGAAAGAGTCCCCAGTACAAGTGAGAATTCCTCAACGCACCTGTGGCAAGGAATATGTTTTGCTTTGTTGGCGGCGATCGCAAATGCGACAGGGGGTGTCCTTTCGCGTGCAGCTTTGGCAAACACGAGTATCAGCCCCTTGTGGGCAGCTTTGTTGCGATTGACAGCAGCCGTGTTGATGCTTTTGATTTGGATACTTTGCCGCAAGCAACAAGTCAGCAGCGTTCAGTTAAAAATATTACAAGAACCTCGATTTATTCTCGTGGCTATCTTAGCTTCCTTTTGTGGCACTTACTTAGGAATTTGGTTGCAACAGACAGCAATTAAACTTATACCTGCGGGAATTTCCTTCACTTTGTTGCAGACGAGTCCATTATTTGTCATCCCCATTGCGATCGCGATGAAAGAGAAAGTCAGCGTCAGGGCGATCGCTGGTGTTATAGTTGCGATCGCAGGGATTGGATTGTTGTTTTACCTGAAGTAATGTTTTAGTTATGCTAAATTGTGCGCCAGAAACACACAACCAAAGAGCAAAGATTAGTCAAGTGATCACGGATGCTTTCGGTAGAACACAAGAAGCATCACTTGTAGATAAAATCCGCAACTCTGCGAATTTCATACCTGAATTATCCCTTGTCGCGCTAGAAAATGGGGATGTACTGGGACACATTCTTTTTAGCCGCATTTTCATTAAAGCATCAGAGCAAATTCCAGCGCTAGCACTAGCACCCTTAGCCGTAACACCACAACGCCAGCGCCAAGGTATCGGTAGCCAGTTGGTGCAAGTAGGTTTATCGAAATGTCGTGAGTCAGATTATTCTGTTGTTGTCGTTGTTGGCGAACCGCACTATTACAGACGTTTTGGTTTTCAAAAGGCGAGTCAATTTGGCTTGCACTCATCGTTACCAATTCCTGATGAGGCATTTATGGTGTTAGAACTCAAGCCGAATGCTTTGATGAATATTAATGGGAACGTGTCCTATCCAGCTTACTTTAATGAGGTTTGAAAAATAAAAATCTGGTTTTATTTGGTGAAATTACTTGTGTAGAGAGCGATCGCTTAACGCTTAACAGGAAAAAAGGCTCTTTGAGGTGTACGAAGCTTCGCAAAAATCAAATAGTAGTCCTATATAATTTTCCAAGTTGTCAGACTTCCGACTCTTGTCAGTTTCCTATATAGCAGTCCTAAATGAGATTGTAAATTGTCCCATGAGGACGCTTAACAAGGAACAGGAATTGTTTATAAATGATTTAGGATTGCTATATCACTGTTACTAAGATTCTTCTCGCCAAAAAACACAGCGCTTTTGGTGTTCGGAAAACATCGGAGAGAGTGAATGCAAATCTTCCATAGGTAGTGAAGATTTACAATAGAAAGGAAATTTTGGTTGTCTGGAAGTGTAATCAAAAAATATTGCCAATCTATCGTCAGCTACAGGTACTTTTCCCCGATGAAAGACGCTAGCTGTGCCTGCAATAACTACCGTACCAGCTAAGCCTGTACAAGATTTGCAATTTGATGGAGATACAAATCGTTGTATAGATTCATCTTTAATGTAGCCAGACTTATATCCTAATGAATGAGCAACTTTTGAAGTGATATCTTTTGGAATATATTGAAATGGACCTGCATCATCATTTATGTCATTTAGATATATAATGACTTTGAATAATTTTCGGTCTTCCGTGTCCATGTGCCATAACCTTGATTTCCTCTGTACTTTATTGACAAGGTCTCTACGAAAATAAGCACCATGATAAGCTACAGGTAGACCAAAATAATTCTCAGCAATATTGAGTAAACGTTGTTCTAATCCCCAAAGAAAAATTTCTGGATATTCCATTATTTGCTGGGAAGTTGCATGAATAACAAATTCATTTTCATCACCACAAAGGACTCTTGGGATTTTTGGCATTAAGTTTTTTGCGGCTTGCAGCGTTTCTGGAGTAGAAGGAATCGAAAGTTCTTCTAACGAAGTGATAAAAACTCCCTCAGTATTAAGAGTCTCTACTATAGCCCTGTCAGTGCTCGAAAGGATCGGCAGATGACTCATGTGTTTTGCTAATGCTGCTTGATAAGCAAACTCAGCAGGAGTTTTTATCAGTGAGATTTCGTAAATATTCTTTAAGAATTGGTTACGTACCTGTGTTGCAAGTGTCTTCATATTGTCATCTCTTTGACAAAGATAGATCTGAGTATTATAAGTAAACCTACTGTTGATGTCTATTTTTTTGTTTTTGTAGTAACATTCTTTAGATGAACTTCACATAAAATCGGTGACAAGATGACTGTGCTTTACTTTTTCTGAATATTCATCCAAAAAAACCAACTTTCTGGGTGATTTTTTGTGAAAAAGCTTAAATTCAATTTCAGAAATTGACTTGATGATAGACATAGATAAGTCATTCGCAATGGGTATAAGTCCCAGGATTACTTAGTTGTATATAGCAAATATCAAGCAAATAATATTATGTTCTTAAAAGTCTCAATTATTACTAATATTTTTGCCACAAATAGTTAGATCATGAGACCAGCAACAGCTTATACTATCGCTTTGGAATAGCAGACATGAGTATAGAGGAGGTTCGGTGATGGTGCGGCGAATGATCGCGATTATTCTGGTGTGGCTATTAACTGCGTGTACCACGAGTGTTCTCGCACCAACTACCCAGTTAGTGGAAAAAGCAATTGCATTTGAATTACAGCAAACCCAACAGCAACTCAACCAACAATTAGGTTTAGATTTTCAGGGATTTGAAATCAATCGGCTATCAATTACTCAGCGAAAAGCTTTAACAGTTGATAATTTACCCACATACCGCGTTAAGGGAAACTACAACCTTACGTTCAAACTTCCAAAACGAAAATTGACACAACCTCAAAAACCTTTTGAGGTTTACCTGCAACTCCAGAAAGAAGGTAAAACTTGGCGCTTACTGGTTCCTGAAGATCATGGCAAGGATTCTAAACAAGTTTGGCGCAGTTATTCTATCTAATCTGTGTGTAACTCTAAAAACCATCACAAGCATTTGTGCGTGTCTGTTAACCCTTCGCCAAGATTGAGATCATATCTTTTGAACACAAGACAGTATGTATTCTAACTTCTTTATAGGTTCCAGTTTTGGAATTATGGTTCTAGTGCTGCTGGGTTTTAGTGTATTGCAATGGTTCCATATTCCTACTGGCAACTTTCTTGACTGGGTGATTGGAGGAGCAAATTTTTGGTGGTTGTTGGTGATTGTGACTGTACCGTGGAATGTTCATTTTCAGGCAAAAGAAGTCTTGGCAGAAGGGGCACAATCAACTGAAAAAGGAATTCCAGTGGATGAGAAACAACTGGAGTACGTTAAAGTTTTGGCACAGCGATCGCTTATCGTTGCTCTTGCCTTACACTTATTTTCAGCTATTGCTCTTTACCTTCTCGCCGCCACTGGTATTAGTGCAGTCGGCTATATTAGTTCTGGTGCTGCTTTGTTATTAACTGGATTACGTCCAGCCATCAGTGCTTATGAGTACTTGTATGCAAGATTGGTTATGATTCGCCAAGAATGGAAGTATCCACGTGAAGATGTTGTTGAACTTCGCTCCCGTTTCAACACTCTAGAAGAAACCGTCAAGCGTTTAGAAGAACAACTTAATCCAGAACAGCCCTACTCCTTAGCCGCAAATCAGCAAACTTATATAGAAGACACGCGTAAAGAATTAGCCAAAATTGCCGCTGGTGTAGAAGAATTACGTGCCACAAATAAAACAGAACATGAACGTCTGGCAAAAGAAGCACGGGGGGCGATCGCTCAACTTTCTACAGATGGGCAATTTTTGGATCATGTGCGCGAAATTATTCGTTTTTTCAAAACAGCGTGATACGCGCGTTGCATTCATACAGAGAATTTTTCTTCTCTCTTTCTCTGCGCTCTGGTGCGCCCACCGCGAACTTTGCGGGAGGAACATCCACACCGCAAATTCGCTCTGGTGCAGTTTTTTTTTCTTTGTTCGCGTAAGCGTGTCCCCTTGAAACATACGCAACTTAGTATGAATAACCTACACCGACTCTCCCAGTACGATGTAGGCTTCTGGCTTCAAAATCGCAGCAAAAAATAAAGCTTATCTTGCTGCGATTTTGAGATCACTGACGTGTCGCTTCCAGTAGACGAGAGAAATAAAAGCGAGTTCGAGTCATAGATTGACGTTGAACAGAAAAACCATTCTTTGCCAAAATTTTCACCACATCAGCTTCACGATGCAGATAAGCGCGAGTCGCTTTACTAGCACCTGGAAAGAAACTGCCTATCTTCTTTAATAAACTGAGGGCGAAAGTTTTCGGTGCAAAACTGAGAATAATCCGTGACTGCGCTGAAGAACAGAGGTGAGAAATCATCTCATCTGCCTTTTGCTGAGGGTAGTGAATCAGAACATCCAAGCAAATCACCGTATGGTAGCTACCACTAATCGTTTCTAAATCCTGTACAGCAAATGTTGGATTTTCTGCATTTGCGAGAATTTCTAAAGCTTTTTCCTTAGCTTCTCCTACCATTTTTTCTGAAATATCGCTGGCATAGACTTTTGCTCCAGCTTCCGCAAGTGGTATGCTGAGACTACCTGTGCCACATCCAGCATCGCAGATAGATAGCCCTGGTAAATTGTTATCAGCTTTAAGCCAACTGAGTACTGTCTCTACAGTTTGCTGGTGCCCAGTACGGATATCCAGCTGGACTTTGTTGACTTCGCCATCACCGTAGATACGTCTCCAACGGTCGAAGCCTGTAGAATTGAAATATTCTTTAACAATCGTCTTATCATCTGTTACGTTCATAAAACTCAATATCTATCCATTCCAAAGCTAAAAAGTACCATGTAAGGAACCACCAGAAATATTTTTGCGCCTGGTGTACCTTGGGGCAAAATCTTAAGAGAACAACCTCTGCCATGAAAGTTCTTGTGTAGATTCGTCCAAATGCCAACGCAATAATTGACTAGCACAAGCGCCAGAGAGAATTGCAGACAAGCCGATACCTTCGGTAAGCTCCGCTAACGCACTTCGTGGTGCAATTGTTGAGAGTGCGATCGCCCTGTCTACATCACATATTCCCCACTTCACCAAATTTTGCGCACCTACCAATAAAGGTAAAGTCGTTCCTGATAAAGTTCCATCTGCAAGTCTTGCAGTTTTGTTCTTCACTGAAATCTGGCGATTATCCCAAGGATACACCCCATCGGGCAATCCTAGAGGGGCAAGGGCATCACTCACAAGGAAAAGTTTTTGTTTGCCTATCTCCCCTTCTTTCTGCTGAGAAACAGGAGTGCTGGCGCGTAGTAGAATTTGCAGCATTGTTGGTGAGACGTGTTCACCATCCGCAATAAAACCACACATAACATGAGGATGGACAATTGCCGCCCCTAACAATCCGCTTTCGCGGTGGTGTAATGGTGGCATAGCATTAAAAGCATGAGTCACCATTGTTGCACCTAGTTCAAAAGCACGTTGCGCTTCTGCTGCTGTCGCTTGGGAATGTCCTAAACTCACAGTGATACCCAAAGAACGTAAATATGGAATCACCTCACCCGTTGGATCTAACTCTGGCGCTAGCGTCATGACTTTCACAAGATGAGCGTAATTTCCCAAAACCCTCTTTACTTCCTCAAGATTAAGTGGTTTTAGGTATTCTGGGGAGTGTGCACCACGCTTTTGAAAATTTAAAAATGGTCCTTCTAGATGCACTCCCAAAATTTTCGCATAACTTGTTTGCGCACCTTCCCTTCCTCCCCGAACTTCAGGCGGGATAGAGGGGGGGTTGAAGTTCATACAATCAGCAATCACAGAAAGCGCACGCTGAATATTGTCTACCGAAGTTGTCACCAGGGTAGGTAAAAAAGCATCTACCCCCTCATACCATAAATAACGACAAATATCTAGCAATTTGTGAGAGTTTTCTGTTGATAAATCAGGAAACGCCAATCCCAACGCGCCGTTAATCTGTAAATCTACACCACCCAGTGAAATCCAGTCGCCACCAATATCCAACACCCGTAAGTCAACTGGCGGAACACGTTTAAGGACTTTAGACATTGGCAGGATTTGTTCAACTATACCCTGCGGGTTAACTGAGAGAATCTGCAAATCTGTGTAACCAGGTATTCTAGCATTGATAATATCTACAGGAGTACCTGGCAAGCTGTGTGTTGCTTCGATCATTACATCAGCACAAAGATAATGAAATCTGACCTGATTTTAGAGGTAAGAGGCGACGATGAATCAAAAATCATAACAATTAGGGGTGTAAGAGTGTAGGGGTGTAAGGGTATAAGGGTGTGTTAGCGCAGCGAGCCGTAGGCTGGGTGTAGGGAATAAAAATATAAATGCATTTCCCCTACACCCGTGATCCCCTACTCCCATATCCCCCTAGTTCTGGTCAGCAGATACACACAGAGTGAGATGATTGTTAATCGGAAAGTCAAATTCCAATTTTGAATTTTGAATTTTGTTCGCGTAGCGTGTCCGAAGGACATATTTTGAATTGCTTATGGCTCCTCTTGTCGGCATCATTATGGGTAGCGATTCGGATTTACCAACCATGCAAGGTGCGATCGCAGTTTGTGAAGAGTTTGGCGTTGATACCGAGGTAGCAATTATCAGTGCTCATCGCACTCCGGAACGGATGGTGGAATATGCCAAATCTGCTCACCAAAGAGGTATTAAGGTGATTATCGCTGGGGCGGGTGGAGCAGCTCATCTTCCGGGAATGGTAGCATCTTTAACTCCTCTGCCTGTTATTGGTGTTCCTGTTTCTAGCCGTCACTTGCAAGGAGTTGATTCATTGTATTCTATAGTACAAATGCCAGCAGGTATACCAGTAGCAACTGTTGCTATTGGCAATGCTAAAAATGCTGGACTTTTGGCGGTACAAATTATTGCAACTCATCAAAGCGAATTACTAGAAAAGGTGCTGCAGTATCGTCAAACCTTGTCTGAATCAGTGATCGCAAAGCAAGCAAAACTAGAAGAACTTGGTTACGAGCAATATTTAAAACAAATGCCATGATGAGAGTCAACAATTAGGGGTGTAAGGGTGTAAGGGTGTGATTGGTGGGGGCAATAGGGCGGTCATTTGCGTTTCGGTAGAGTTGTTGAAGGCATTTTTACAAATCTTTATATAACTGGATTTATTTCCGCCTGTCTACTAAAAAAATAAAAAAATAGATGATATAGGACTCTTCCAAAGATTTTTGCGAAGCTTGCTACACCTTTATTCCTTCTTCCCTGTCCCCTGTTCCCTGTTAAGCGTTCCCTGTTAAGCGTGATTCACAAAAATCAAGTCGGATTGCTATATATCTACACAATTATCAAAAATGGACAACAAAATCTCAATGAAATTTATATTATAATTTTGCCTTACTAAAATTTTAGTAACTTTCCACACTGAATATGAGCATCAAAAATTGCTCAAATCAACTTACTATAGACAAAATTATTGGTGCCGAGGGACAAAAACAAGTGTTAAAGAAACTTGTGATGATTGGGGCTATGACCCTGCTGCTTCTTGGTGTACCTGTGATGGGCAATGCCTTCGCTGCACCCGTTGATGTCAACGCAGCGATAACTAATGCTCAAACAGCAGCCGATACAGCGTTTATGCTGATTTGCGCGGCATTAGTGCTGCTGATGACTCCCGGACTGGCGTTTTTCTACGGTGGATTTGTGCGATCGCGCAACATCCTCAATACTCTGATGATGAGCTTTGTGCTCATGGCAATTGTGGGAGTAACTTGGATTCTGTGGGGGTATAGTCTCGCCTTTGCTCCAGGTAACCCCATTATTGGTGGACTGGAATGGTTAGGTTTGAATAATGTCGGATATGAGGTAACTGATTATCTCAAGGGGTCAAATCCTGCTGATGTAGTTTCCTACGCTCCGACTATTCCCCACCAGGCATTCATGATTTACCAAGCCATGTTTGCCATTATCACCCCAGCACTGATTAGTGGTGCGATCGCAGAGCGGATGAGCTTTACTGCTTACTCTTTGTTTGTGCTCTTGTGGTCAACTTTTATTTACGCTCCCCTCGCGCACATGGTATGGGCGAAAGGTGGATTGTTGGGATTATACGGTGGCTTGGGTGCTCTCGACTTTGCTGGTGGTACAGTCGTCCACATCAGTTCTGGTGTTTCTGCTCTTGTAGCGGCGATCGTCCTCAAACCTCGCAAAACCTATCCTGAGCGTCTCAGCCCTCCTCACAACGTTCCTTTCATTTTGCTGGGAGCAGGCTTGCTGTGGTTTGGCTGGTTCGGCTTCAACGCTGGCAGTGCTTTGGCTTCTGGTGCGTTGGCAACAGCCGCTTTTGTTGCCACCAACACAGGTGCAGCAGCGGCGGCTTTAACCTGGCTGATCCTAGAAAAGGTATTGCGCGGCAAACCAACAGCAGTTGGGGCCGCGACAGGAGCAGTTGCAGGCTTAGTGGGCATCACCCCAGCCGCAGGATTCGTCACACCGCTGGCAGCAATTTTAATCGGTAGCATTACCAGTGTTGTTTGCTTCTATGCAGTTAACCTCAAACACAAGTTACTAGTTGATGATGCCTTGGATACATTTCCCGTGCATGGCATAGGCGGTACAGTAGGAGCGATTCTCACAGGCATCTTTGCAACCACGACAGTTAACTCAGCAGGGAAAAATGGCTTGTTGTATGGTAATCCATCTCAAGTGATTACACAAATAGCAGCAATTGCCATTGCGTATGTCGTTGCTGCTGTTGGTACTTGGATCATTCTGAAAATCCTAGCTGTCACAGTTGGTTTGCGGGTGAGGGAAGAAGCTGAACTGCAAGGCATGGATATCAATGAACATGGCGAAGAAGGTTACAATGAGGAGTTTGGAGAGCGCATCAATTTCAGCAACAAGTAGTGGAGATTTTTTTCTCTACTAATCAATGTTGTTTTTATATTGGCGTTAAGCGTAGCTCTGCCGTAGGCAATCGCTTTACGCTCCTGCACTCCTGACTCTGTGCAGAGTCCCCCAGCTTGACTCGGTTGACACTCTTCAAGGCGATCGCTTTACGTTATCGCCCTGCTTTTTTCTTTCGTCTGCTGTTCTACTTTAAAACTATATAGTCAAATAAAATTGCAAGCACATAAAAAATAATCTTACCCAAAAGCACAAACAGACTCTTGGCGTCTTTGCCTCTTTGCGCGAGAAAATAAAAAATAGTAACTTTTAGATGAAACAGAAAAAACAATGGATACCAAAGCTTTTAAACGTTCGCTCCAACAATCAGAAAATTACCATCGTAAAGGATTTGGTCACCAAGCAGAAATAGCTACTCAGTTGCAGTCTGAGTATCAAAGCAGTTTAATTCAAGAAATTCGCAATAACAACTATACTCTGCAAAGAGGAGACGTCACCATTCATTTAGCACAAGCCTTTGGCTTTTGTTGGGGTGTAGAACGTGCTGTAGCTATGGCTTATGAAACCCGCAAACATTTCCCCACTGAACGCATTTGGATTACGAATGAGATTATTCACAATCCTTCTGTGAATCAGCGGATGCAGGAAATGGAAGTAGGATTTATCCCTGTTGAGGGAGGTCAAAAAGACTTTTCTGTTGTCGATTCTGGTGATGTCGTCATTTTACCTGCTTTCGGGGCAAGTGTGCAAGAAATGCAGTTGCTTAACGAGAAAAGTTGCAAAATTGTTGATACAACTTGCCCTTGGGTTTCTAAAGTTTGGAATGCTGTTGAAAAACATAAAAAAGTCGATTACACATCAATTATTCACGGTAAATATAAACACGAAGAAACTGTTGCAACAAGTTCCTTTGCCGGGAAATATCTGATTGTGCTGAATATGCAGCAAGCAGAATACGTTGCTAACTACATTTTGAATGGTGGAAATCGGGAAGAATTCTTGGCAAAATTCAGTAAAGCTTGCTCTGTTGGATTTGATCCTGATAAAGATTTGGAACGGGTTGGTATCGCTAACCAAACCACAATGCTCAAAAGTGAAACCGAGCAAATGGGGAAACTCTTTGAGCGGACGATGATGACAAAGTATGGTCCCACTGAGTTAAATCAGCATTTCCAAAGCTTCAACACCATTTGTGACGCCACCCAAGAACGCCAAGATGCAATGTTGGATTTAGTGGAACGAAATCTAGATTTGATGATAGTCATTGGTGGGTTTAATTCATCAAATACAACACAGTTGCAACAGATTGCACTAGAGCGAGGAATTCCTTCTTATCATATCGATAGAGAAGTGCGGATTCTGTCAGGAAATCGCATTGAGCATCGGGAATTAAATGGAGATTTGAAGATTACAGAAAACTGGTTACCAGATGGAGAAATTGTTGTCGGAATTACTTCTGGTGCTTCTACACCGGATATAGTTGTGGAAGATGTGATTGAGAAGATTCTGGAATTGAAGGCGACTGCGGTGGTGGTTTAAGAATAATTCCCTGCTTGTGGGAAGGAAGAGCAGCAATCAAGCAGTCAGAAAAACACTTTAATCTGTGATTTGGGTCAGTATTGATTGTGACTACAGTCAGTGCTGACTACACTTATACTTTGGTAAATATTCAAAGTACTTTATCAGGAAGCTTTTACCCATGACCAATTCTCCACACAGGTCAAAGGCTCAAAATTCCCTTTCGCAGCTGATACCCAGAAGAAGTACTGTAAAAGGCTTTTGTCTTATATTGCTTGCTTTCGGACTCACTTCTAGTATATTCATCGCAACCGCCTATTGGGAGTCACCATACAAGAACGACGCAGGTAAACCTCTATGCGAGGAAAATCTCCCTTGGAAAGATTACTTGATCTGTAGAGTTGCAAATTCAAAAGTATTACAGCAAGTTCAGAACTTTAGTGTTCTTTTTGCTGCGTGGTTATTTATTTTTGATACATTTGAACGCAAGAAACAGGCATACCGCGAGGCATGGAGTTTGATAGATGGAGCTAGAGAGTCTGAAACAAGCGGAGCAAGGATTTTGGCTCTTAATGAGCTACATGAAGATAAGGTCTCTCTGAGAGGACTTGATGCCGAGGGTGCAGATATGGTCGGGATTAACTTGAAAGGAGCTTTTTTGGAAAATGCTAATCTTCGAGGCTCTCTACTTCAACGTTGCAACTTAATAGGTGCTAAACTTCAAGAATCTGAACTTCAAGATTCTCAACTTCAAGAAGCAAAGCTACGCAGAGCCGATCTACGAATGGCTTATCTCCAAAGGGCTAACTTAGAGAAAGCTGAGCTTCAAGGCGCAAAACTTGGTGGAGCAGTTCTTAGGCAAGCAATCTTAGCAGAAGCTCAACTTCAAGAAGCTGATCTATCAGGTGCTGACTTTCGAGGTGCTAATTTGTGGCGAGCCGAGCTTAAGGAAGCCGATGTAGAGCATGCCAACTTTGCAGGTGCAAAAAAACTTGATATAAATCAAGTTAAGAAAGCTAAAAATTGGGAAAAGGCTACATATGGAAAAGACTTTGCACCAGAACTAGGCGAGTTGTTGTCGCGAGAGGAATATACTGACGAATTTGTAATGAAAGACAAAAGAAAAACTTCAGCAGAAAATGAGTTATTTAAACGTTTAGTCAACATCTTGATTTCTACTGAGTCTGTTGAAAGAAAAGAACGTTTAATGCTACAGAATAAGCTTGATAAAGCAATGGAGTTACTCAGTGGTGAGAAAACCGTTTCAACACAAGATACAATTTCTGCAGAATTAATTGTTAGAGATGTTGTAGAAGAGTTGCTTCAGAAAAACTCAGATGACAATAATAGAGATTTAGATGAAAAACTCAGGAATCAGTTACAGGCTTTTCAAGATACTGCTGATATAGCAATACAGAATGTTGACAAGCGACAGAAATTTGAGAGTATTGCCAGTGAGTGGTTAAAACTTAAGTGTCAAAGCTTGAAAGATTGTGGAATAAAAGCTATTCTCACTAAAAAACCTGAGATCAAAGAGGCGGGAGGTCTTCTGTATCCACCTGAGAAAATCAATCAACTTAGCGAGGATATTGAAAGATTGTTAAATCTTTTGGTAGAAAGTCTCTCTGCACACCAGAATCTTTCTATTTCAGAGGCAATGAAGCTTAAACTGCCTAGTTCTGTATACTTAGACATATTTAGGGTAATTTGGGAGGAGATAATTCCAAGATGTCTAGATAGTGAGTCTGAGCAGATATCTGATGAAGTGTTAGAGCGGCTGAAAATATACTTTTTGCTTCTTAGGGATGAACTCAAAAAAATTAAATCACTTTGATAACTTACCTACTTTCTACTCTCCAACTAATCTCCTATAAATTCTAGACTGCTCTAGGTCAAAAATTGACATTTTAGCTCTGGAGATTGGGTATCTGGAAGAAATTTCATCCTTTTCCCAGTTTCCAGAACAAAAAATGTCCTTTTAGAATCGTGTAAAGTATAAATATAGAGTCAATCAGCTATTGGTCAACTCTTCTACTAGACCTCTCCAAAAATGGCTATGAAACCTTTACTCCTAACTTGCACATTTTAGAACCGTTATACAGTAAGGCATTGAGAAACATCATAAAAATGTGCTTGTTTCATATTTTGCGGGAGCGTTAATCGCGCCCGTGAGAGGCTCAGATCTTGCATCTCCACCTGATCACACCTTGAACTGAAGTTCAAGGCTAATAGCTTAAGTCCGTTAAAACGGAACGGCACATGCTTCAAGTCGGGAAACCCGGACGCCAGATACCTACGGAGGGAGACCCTCCTGCAGTACTGGCTCCCCAACGCAGTGCCTCCTCAAAGACTTATCCAGTCCGTTTTAACGGACTTGAACTTTGAGCCAAGAAATTTATTTCTTGGCGGACGAAAATAATGGTGCAAGATCTGAGCGCCCGACTAGCCGCGTTTTTTCGCCGCTAGCAACAAATAAAACTTGTACATTTTTCAAAGGAGGGCTAAAAGCTTTGCTATATAAGGCTTATAAAATGTGCAAGTTAGGAGTTTACCGCGCTTGCACTAACAATCATTTTTGGAGGGGTCTACTGGACATGCACACTGATGCCAAAGCTCTGGGTTCTCAGCCATTAAATCAGGAAACTCCTCCAGAATCTTACAAACCCTTGTACGGTGGGTTATAGCCTGATCGGGATATTTCTTTATAGTCTCCTTGATCTTAATCAGAATTAAGCGCAGAGCATCGATATCTTTTTTTTCCAGAGCATCGCCAATCTGAACATCTAAAGGCAATTCCTCATCAAAATCAAAATTACTCATACATTCTTTCCTTTGCTATAAAAAAAGCTACTTTTGCTGAGACATCCATTGAACTGTTTTTTCAAGTCCAATCGTTGGCGCTCTAGTAACATTAAGCACAAAAGATTCTCAGAAATCGGGACACTTTATACTGACTTTGCAAATATGCTCTAGGTGTTTGTCAATGCTTCATCAAGAACTCAAGCAAATCGTTGCTTTCCTAAAAGCAGATGCACCAAGTTGTGATTTATCTGCAACAAACCACCTCAGATCTCCTGTGGCACAGCACCTTTACTTAGGAAAGAATCCTTCGGACAGAGGAATTGTAACAAGATTATAACGACAATCTAAAATAATCCAGTTGTTTTATTGATACATTTTCTAGTGTTAATGCATACAATAGATAAAAAGTCAACAAAAAAAACCTGGGCACAAGCTCTTGCCCAACCCGCAAAAGAATTCCCTCTCACCCAATTGCAAATCCTTTCTGGCACAATACCTGAAGGCTTACAGGGCACACTGTACCGCAATGGTCCGGCAAGGTTAGAACGCGGCGGTATGAACATGGGACACTGGTTTGATGGCGATGGCGCGATTCTTGCCGTACATTTCAACTCTCCTTATGAAGAGGGGAAAAAGGAGGGTGCAACAGCAGTTTACCGCTACGTACAAACTGATGAATATAAAGAAGAAGCAGCAGCAGGACAACTGCTTTACGGCAATTATGGAATGACTGCACCAGGGGCATTTTGGAACAGATGGTTGAAACCAGTTAAGAATTCTGCCAATACTTCTGTGCTGGCGTTACCAGATAAATTACTTGCACTGTGGGAAGGCGGTAACCCTCATGCCCTCGACTTGCAAATGCTCCACACTTTGGGCAAAGATGATTTAGGAGCATTGAAGAATGGATTGCCTTATTCTGCCCATCCTAAAATTGAGCAAAAATCTGGCTCAATTTTTAACTTTGGTATCTCCATAGGATTAAATGGGATACTGAATATATATAAGAGCGATTTTACGGGTAAAATTCAACAAAAAACATCGTTTGAACTTGATGGTTTCCCGTTAATACATGATTTTGTTCTCGCTGGGCAATATCTAGTATTTTTCGTTTCTCCGTTGCGGTTAAATGCCCTAGCAGTATTAACTGGATTTAGCAGCTATAGTAATTCTTTTGAATGGAAGCCGCAACTGGGTACTCAGGTTCTGGTGTTTGACTGTGAAACTCTGTCTCTGGTAAGTCGTGGTGAAACCGAACCTTGGTTTCAGTGGCATTTTGGTAATGGGTATGTGGATGATAGTGGATTGATAGTAGTCGATGTCGTGCGTTATGAAGACTTTCAAATCAACGAGTATCTAAGGCAAGTCGCAACAGGTCAGACTCACACTCCTGCTGTAAGTACTTTGTGGCGAATACATATTGAACCGAGTACAGCTAAAGTCAAGGGAATTGAGGAAATTGTAGATCGCCACTGTGAATTTCCAGTTGTACCACCGCAAGAGACGGGACAATACAGTAACCAAACTTATCTCGTCGTACATCGCCAAGGGGCTTGTGCGAGCAAAGAAATATTTGGGGCGATCGCCCGTTTCGATCACAAAACCGATACCCTCACAATTGCTGACTGTGGCGAAAACCGCTATCCAAGTGAACCCATTTATGCTCAAAATCCCCAAAATCCTGAGCAAGGATGGATCATCACAGTTGTGTATGATGGCAATTCTGATTGTAGTGAAGTTTGGGTTTACGATGCAGATAGGTTAGATGATTCACCTGTGTGCAGATTGGCATTACCTGGCGTGATTCCCCACAGTTTCCACGGTACTTGGAAACCTGCTCATATCGACTCAGTTTGAACTTCGGCAATCGGGGAACTCTTAACACCTTTATTCCTTCTTCGGTGTTAAGAATTTTTTTTAAAAATAATTATTGAAATTAGGGAGTTTATAGCCTGTGATTCAACCAGAGGTAGCATCTTACGGTTCTTGGAGATCACCGATCACAACAGACTTAATTACTGCACGTACAATTGGATTGGGGCAAATTGTTATTGATGGCGAAGACATTTATTGGAGTGAGTTACGACCGTCCGAGCAAGGCAGAACTGTGGTAGTGAGACGGAGTGCCAATAATCAAATTCAGGATGTCACTCCTGCGCCCTTCAATGTGCGTACCCGTGTTCATGAATATGGCGGTAACTCTTTTTTCGTTGTTGATGACACTGTTTACTTTAGCAACTTTGCCGACCAACGTCTCTATCGTCAGGAGATTAATACTGAACCGCAAGCCATCACACCCCTAGTTGCTGTGCGCTATGCAGACGGAATTTTTGACCGTCAACGCCACCGAATTATTTGTGTATCTGAGGATCACACCATTCCTGACCGTGAGCCAATCAACACACTGGTGAGTCTAGGATTAGAAGGAGATAGCAAACCGTTAGTATCTGGAAACGACTTTTACGCCTCACCCCGTCTTAGCCCTGATGGCTCTCGCTTGGCTTGGCTGGCTTGGAACCATCCAAATATGCCTTGGGATGGTACTCAACTATGGGTGGGGGAACTTCTAGCAGATGGCTGTTTAGGTAATACTCAACAAATTGCTGGTGGTTTCAATGAATCCATATTTCAGCCGGAGTGGTCTAGTGATGGCAAATTGTACTTTATCAGTGACCGTACTGGTTGGTGGAATCTTTACCGTTGGCAAGATGGAGAAATACAAGCTTTGACACAAATGAAGGCAGAGTTTGGTCGTCCCCAGTGGCTTTTAGGTATGTCAACTTATGCTTTCGAGTCAGCTAACCGCATTATCTGCACATATACCCAACAAGGTACTTGGCACTTAGCGAGTCTTGACACAACAACAACTCAATTGAAACCGCTGCCAACACCATATACGGAAATTAGTGGTATTCAGGCAACCTTAGGACGAGTTGTTTTCCGAGCAAGTTCTCCGACTGAGTTATCCGCTATTGTGCAACTTGATTTGGCTACCGAAAAACTGGAAGTGTTACGCCCTTCTAATGATGTAACAATTGATCCTGGTTATCTTTCCCTGCCTCAGCCAATTGAGTACCCGACAGCTAACGGTCAAACCGCCTATGCTATATTTTACCGACCTCAAAACCTTGATTGCACTGCTCCTGAAACTGAGAAACCTCCTCTGATTGTCAAAAGCCACGGTGGGCCAACCGCAGCTGCTTCTAGTAACCTGAGCTTTAGTATTCAGTACTGGACTAGCCGGGGTATAGCGGTTCTAGATGTAAATTATGGTGGTAGCACAGGTTATGGACGAGAGTATCGTCAAAGATTAGATGGTCAGTGGGGAATTGTTGATGTAGATGATTGCGTCTTTGGTGCGCGTTACCTAGTAGAACAAGGGATAGTTGACGGCGAGCGTTTGGCAATTTCCGGTGGCAGTGCTGGTGGTTATACAACGCTTTGTGCCTTGACTTTCCGTAATACCTTCAAAGCCGGTGCCAGCTACTACGGAGTCAGTGACCTAGAAGCTTTAGCACGGGATACACACAAATTTGAATCGCGATACTTGGAGCGTTTAATTGGTGCTTACCCACAACAGCGTCAGATTTATCAACAACGCTCGCCAATCAATTTTACTGACCGTCTTGCCTGCCCTGTAATTTTTTTTCAGGGACTAGAAGATCAAGTCGTTCCACCAAGCCAAACACAAGCAATGGTTACAGCCTTGCAGGCTAAAGGTCTGCCAGTGGCTTATGTTCCCTTTGAAGGTGAACAACATGGCTTCCGCAAAGCCGAAAACATCAAAAAATCACTAGAAGCGGAACTCTACTTTTATTCACGTATTTTCGGCTTTGAACTGACTGAATTAATCGAATCGGTAATTATTGAAAATACTCGATTCTAATATCTTAAGTTGGCGTAGATGGGGTACAGCCCAGAGGTAGAGTCGAGGGGAATGGCAACATTTCCCTCCATTCGTGAGAGGTTAAGGTCTGACACCATTTATCAATAAGCAATAATACTTAAAATATGGCAAAAAATTGAGGAGAAAGAGTTTGAGGAGATTTTAAAACTTCAACTTCTTGTCCTGGACGATAGATTTCTACTTCCTGTTTTTGCTGGTTAATCAACCAACCAAGCTGACAACCATTTTCGATATATTCTTGCATCAAAAGTTAAACAAGAACTCAGAAGTCCATTCTGACTTCTGAGTTCTTTAGGACTTACGCACGCGCTACTTTAAAAGAGCCGGTTGCGATTGCTTCCCTATGCCTAACGGCACGCTGCGCGTTAGCGTAGCGTCTCCGCAGGAGATGCGGTCGCAATGAGTATAGTTACGTTGTTCGTGCGTAAGTCCTATTCTTGTTAACGTAGCCGTCCTGAGCGCAAAATACTGATAATTAACCACAGCCCCAATAAACTAGCAGTAGCAAACAACACATTGCTCAATAACAACAACTGAGATGTCCTCGCGTTGCTAGAGATAATTGCTGCACCCATAATCAGTGAACCCACTAAGATGCTAAAAGAAAGACGATTTGCAGCATCATCTGTTGTTCGGCGTAAGCTATCTAAACCACGCAGTGAGATATTCCACTGTAATGTTTCCGAGGTAATTCGCTCTAGCAGAAACTCTAGGAGTCGAGGAGATTGTAAAGAAAGACTTTTGACATCCAAAGCTGTTCTAAGGAGCGATCGCACGGGATTGTCACCAAGCAACTGTTGGCGAAACACATCTGTCAGCAATGGCTGAATTTCATCGAGAAAGTTCAACTCTGGGTTAAATCCTCGTGCCACTCCCTCTAAGTTAGCCAGGGTTTTGGCATATAAACCCATGTTACTGGGCAAGCGAATTTTGTTGTTACGAGCGACTTGCAAAAGTTCGTAGATGATTTGACTGAAATTAATTTGCGATACGCTCAAGTTGTAATACTTTCGCAGCATTCGGTCATAATCATTTTCCAGTTTAACCATAATCACTGGCTGTGTAGACTCCGCCAGCTGCAAAGTTAACTGAGCACACCGCTGAGCATCTAGATCTACAATTGCCAACAACATTTCTATCAATATGCCTTGTGTACGGGGATCAAGCCGTCCCACCATGCCACAGTCCAACAGAGCAACGCGACCATCTTTTAGATAAAATAAGTTACCAGGATGGGGATCAGCGTGGAAAAAGCCATCAATATACAGTTGCTGAAAGAAAGCTCGGAATAGTAATGTAGTAATTTCTTTACGTTTTTCGGCTGGATCTTTGCCATTGTTGTCACTCTCAAGATCTGCGTCTAACAGAGGACCTCCGTTGAGCCACTCCATCACGAGTAATTTTGGTGTCGTCAAATCCCAGAAAATTTCGGCAACAACTAATTGTGTGGGATCAAACCAGCGACTCTGGGATAAATTGCGTCGTAACTGATCGGTGAAACTTGCTTCCCGTGTAAAATCTAATTCATCTTCTAAGGCTTTGGTAAATTCTTCGGCGATCGCTTTGATTTCATAATTTTGCCCAAATTCGGTACGAGCCACTAAATCGGCTATACCTTGAATTAAGGCGATATCCTGGGGAACAGTGATATCAATTCCTGGACGTTGCACCTTGAGAGCGACTTCCCGCCCATCTACGAGTGTGGCTTTGTGTGTCTGGGCAATCGAGCCTGCTGCGACTGCGATCGCATTTATTGTAGCGAAGGTTTCTTCTAAAGGACGTTTGAGCTGTTTGCGAATGACGACTTCTACATCTGCCCAAGGAACTGGTGGTACTTCATCTTGTAGTGTTGACAATTCCTCTATGTATGCTCCGCTCAGCAAGTCTGGACGGGTAGACATTAACTGACCTAGCTTGATGTAGACTGGTCCTAAGTCTACCAAGATGTTCTTTAAAACAGCAGGTGGGGGTAGCTGGGGTTCATCGGCTTTTCCTCCAGTCAGCAGTCGTCGCATATAGTCCCAACCATTACGAAGCAGGACTTCAATGATTTCTCTTTGACGAGGAACAGTTTGGGTGAGGAACATAGTTTTATTGAGCCGCAAAGATCACAAAAAAATACAAAGCAAACAGAGGGGTTATAGAGGTAAGCAGCAGGGAATGATGATACACCTGAAGCCGTTGGTACTGCTGTTGGTTTTAAGGGTTTGGCTTGCTCTAGTGCAATCCTTAAATCTTGATAAAGATGATTTGACAGCTTCTATAAAACTGCGTTCGCTCAGCATCCGCCTAACGTAATTTGAACAGGAATCCCCACCGTGTAATAAACGATGGGGACACGAAAATCCTTTACGAGGAGAAATCTGCTTTTGATAGGCAATAATGCTGTTTATTGCCATGCTTTTGGCTAGAGGCTGATAACGACTAATTTGCATAATTGTTCAAATGAAATAACAGACACAAATGTTATACTGGTTGATACACCTCATGCGCCTCTGCCAGGGGTTTTAAGTTTTAAAGCAAGTTAGAAAATCGCGCATCACTTTGTAAGGTTTTGAGGACTTGCTTAATTTCTTGGGTACGGTCTTTTTTGACAATCAGGGTAACGTTGCGATCGCGCACAATCACCACATCTTCTAACCCAATTGTAACAATGACATCCTCCTCATTTGTGGAATAGACTATAGCTCCCTGTGTGTCCAGTCCGATATGAGTCGCAAATTCAACATTGGGGATGCCTTCTTTTTTCAGTAAACGCTCGATCGCATTCCAATCTCCCAAATCATCCCAGCCAAATTCTGCGGGTAAGACATAAGCAATATCTGTCTTTTCCATCAAAGCATAGTCTATACTTTTCTTAGGGAGATCCTGGTAGATATCAGGACCGAACTTTTCTATCGGTTCGATAATTTCTGGAGCGTGTCTGTGCAGTTCCTTGAGAACAACACCTACTCGAAAAACAAACATCCCGCTATTCCAGCTAAAACGTCCTGTAGAGAGAAAGTTTTCAGCCGTTTGACGGTCAGGCTTTTCAGTAAACCGGTTGACGTGATAAGCTGGCAACTCCTTAAAACTGCCAATCTTTTCCCCTTGTTCGATATAGCCGTAACCAGTTGATGGAAAGGCAGGCTTAATCCCGAGTGTGACAATTGCTGCCTGGGTAGCTGCAAGCTGAATTGCCGCATCTATTGTACATAGAAATGCTTCTTGGTCGGCTATCCAATGGTCAGCGGGGAAAAAACCGATAATAGCGTCGTCTCCATAACGTCTTTGAATTTCCAAACTTGTCCAGGCAACCGCTGCAGCGGTGTCCCTTCCCTGCAACTCAACAAGTAGGTTATCTGATGGCAACTCGGGTAGTTGTTCTGTAACTCCTTGAGCTATCTGACCAGAAGTAATAACCCACAGGTTATCCCAACCACCTGCAAGTGTCAATAGTCGGTCAGCCGTTGCTTGTAGGAGGCTTCTGTCAGTACCATCAAGATTCAAAAATTGCTTGGGTCGATTTTGACGACTCAAGGGCCAAAAACGCTCACCTTTCCCACCAGCAAGGATTACAGGGAACAAAGTTCTAGTCATTGGGTCAGAGTAACTTACTAAAGAATACTACAAGTGTACTGTGACAAATAAAAGTAATGAAGTATAAATATACTTGGATCAAGTCAGAGGAAATGACACAAATAGACACCATAAAAAGCGAATGGTAAAGGTATAGAGCGACTCTGGGGGACTTACCGTAGGATAGCTAGGATGAGGTTAGATGATAAATTTACACTCTTACTCAAACTTCGAGTAAGGTAGTTCACCGGCAAGATTTTTAAGTTGCATTAACATTACGTTTAGGGAGTGGATGAGTGGGGAAAGTATTGTGGTCAAGCAAATAGCAAGTCAAAAACACCAGAGCAGCTCAAATAAATTACAACAATCCTCAAATGGGGTAACACTCACAAACCAAAAAAGTATTTCTCGTAAATTCGTATCTTCGGGTTCTGTTCCCAGCCAGCTGTATCATCGGCTGGGGTTAGCCATGCCTCGATGGCTTTTTTGGGTATTGACAATTGTTGTAGGAATGACCTTGTCGGGTTTGCTGGTATCGAGTTTGGCACTTTGGACTCCACTGTGGAGTGACATTGATCGAACAGATGAAGAAGTAGGATTGGGTGGGAAAGACCAAAAAATACCTCTACCAGGGGAGCTGTGGAGTAACATTTCACAATATCACCTCACTCGACCAATGAATATTTTGGTCATGGGTATTGAGCCAGTACCTGGCAGTGTAGATGGAACTCCCGAAAGTTTTGCAGGTCATAGCGATACGATACTGCTGATACGACTCGATCCAAGCAACAAAACAATCCGGGTACTTTCTATCCCTAAAGATACCATGACAGCTATTCCAGGAAAAGGATTAACTAAGGTATCTGATGCCAACGCGCAAGGAGGTAAAGTTTTAGCAGCGCGGGTTGTCAGTCGTACTCTCAGTAATGCACCTATTGACCGCTATATTCGTATTTCTACCAGTGGGTTACGACGCCTAGTGGATCAGTTGGGTGGAGTAGAGGTTTTTGTTCCTAAACCAATGGTTAACAAAGATCCTGCAACACGATTTTCGATTAACTTAGTCAACGGCTGGCAAACACTCAATGGTGAACAGGCAGAACAGTTTGTGCGGTTTCGCGAACCAGGTATGGGCGATTTGGAAAGAGTCCAGCGACAGCAAGCACTTTTGGTGGGATTGCGCGATCGCCTAAACAGTCCTACTGTTTTACCCAAATTGCCTCAGATCATCCGCGTTATGGGAAGGCACTTCGACACTAACCTCAAGCTGGAAGAAATGATGGCAATAGTGAACTTTACTTTGAATATAGAGCGAGATAATTACCAGATGACCATATTACCTGGAATTTTCAGCCGTCTGAGCCAAGATCCGAGTAGCTATTGGTTGGATCTGACTGGGCGAGTTGACTTGCTACAAGATTACGCTGGGGTGACAATAGGGGGTGTGTCCTCAAGTGTCAAACCGCCCGCTAGCCTGAAAATTGCCATTCAGAATGCTTCTAGAAAACCTCAACTAACTCAAAAAGTTATCAATAATCTTAAACAGCAAGGATTTACAAAAGTTTACGCTATACCAGATTGGTCTGATAACCGAAGCGAAACTAAGATTATTGTCCAAAAAGGCAACCGACAAGCAGGAGAACAATTACAAAAAATCTTAGGTTTGGGTCAGGTTGAAGTGTCCGCGACGGGCGATCTAGAATCTGATATCACAATCCGGATTGGTAAGGATTGGAAGTAGTTATTAATCATAAGTCATTTGTCCTTTGTTGGGGACAAATGATTTTTGACAAAAGACCAAGCACAACATGATGAAACAAATCCTACTTCGTATATTGGGATTAATTATGATTTGGGTTCTTGCCTGGTTATGGGTGCTGCTTTACGCTAGTCCAGCTTATGGTTAACTGATGGGCAAGTGCTTCACAATTATAAAATAAATCGAAGCTGCTAGGTGTACACTCAGAATAGGATACCCAATCTAATTGGCTAATCAAGTATAAAGATAAATTATAGGTTTTTAGCAATTAATGATTTTTAAATTAAATAAAATAATAACAGTAAAATCTATAAGAAATCAAGAGTAGAATATGAAAATTTCGTTTTTAAACAAAAATTCAGGATTCATCGGACAAAAAATTCAACAATACTTACAGGCTGGTAACAAACGGTTCCTGAGTACACCAGAAAGAGCACTATTAGAAGCTTACGAGGCTGCTCAAAGAATTAGAAATATTGAGATCGATCAGTTTAATGGTAAAAAAATTACACCTTATTTAAGCAACTACACTGACAGTGTCAGGGCTTATTGGCAGGTTTCTCTTAACAAGAACTTAATGATTATCAAGGCAAAATTAGCAGAGTTCCGTTTAAGTTCTTCTCTGTTGAATATGTCAAGTTCTGCTTTTTTAGAGAAACTAACTTTTATTGATGAGGTGAGCCTCAAATATAATTTAGAACAAGAATTAAATCAGGACGGGATAACACCAGTCTCTCAACCATTAGAAATTAACCGTGACGAAGTTAATAACCAGTCAGATTCATCTGGTGTAAACAATATAAAAGGTGACCCTCTTTTTAATAAAACAGGTATATTTCCTAGATCAATTGGAAGAACATTAAATAGAATTAAAGCAGATTTTTCGCCGGAAGCAGAACAACAATATATTAGAAATTTTCAAAGTTCTAGAAAGAGAACAAGAAGTGCTGTCAGATTTTTGGTAATCCTAGTTATTGTGCCGCTCTTAACTCAGTATCTCTCTAAACAATTCTTAGTTAGTCCAATTGTAGAGCGGATAAGAGGCGAAAATCTAAGTCACGTTTTCCTCAACTATGAAATGGAAGAAGAAGCTTTGACAGAGTTAAAAACTTTTGAAGAAAAATTAAAGTTTCAGAGCCTAATTAGTAAAGCACCACCACTTTCTTCAGAAGCCGTAGAGGAAAAAGTAAAAAATAAAGTCCACGAAATTGCTGAAGAATTTAAAGAGAAAGGCAATAGCGCTATTAGCAATGTTTTTGCTGATTTGCTGTCACTTGTAGCTTTTGCATTCGTAATTGTTACAAGCAAAAGAGAAATTGCAATTGTGAAATCTTTCATGGATGATGTTATCTATGGTTTGAGTGACAGTGCTAAAGCTTTCTTGATTATTTTATTCACAGATATATTTGTCGGATTTCACTCACCACATGGTTGGGAGGTGATTCTTGAAGCATTTGCGGAACATTTAGGGCTTCCAGCACAAAAAAGCGCAATATCTCTTTTTATTGCCACTTTTCCTGTGATTTTGGACACTATTTTTAAATACTGGATATTCCGCTATCTGAGTAAATTGTCTCCTTCAGCCTTGGCGACAATGAAAGAAATGAACGAGTAATAAGCTGTGATTATGTAATTTTTCATACTTATGTATGAGGATGTTCCTTAGTTCTGGTAAGTTAATCCAAACCGAATTATCTTCAGTAACTAGTATAGATGACAACTGTTCTGGGGGATTTATGGTTGCTGACTTATCTCGTTCCATTTGCGTGTATGCAACGGAAAAGCACTATAAGTGCGCGTGCAGCAAAGCAGCAGCGCTAGCCCCGGAGGGGCGCTACGCAAACGCTATCGCCAAAAAAAATTCTGATATTCCTCTAAATTTGTGTTAAATAAGTTATTGATTTAGAGGATATTCTATGCATTTTGATTTAGTAGAAACAATAAAGTCTTTAGGCTACTTTGGAGTATGGGCAATTGTATTTGCAGAGTCTGGGTTACTGATTGGCTTTTTTCTACCTGGAGATAGTTTGCTATTTACTGCTGGATTTATAGCATCTGTTCCGCAATCACCGCTTAATATCTGGATTCTCATCATTGGCGCTTTTCTTGCTGCAGTACTTGGTGATAATGTCGGTTATGCGACTGGATACAAATTTGGTCGTAGGCTCTTTCAAAAAGAAGATTCATGGTTATTTCATAAAAAACATTTGATCTCAACAACCAAATTTTATCAAAAACATGGTAAAAAAACGCTTATCTTAGCTCGATTTGTTCCAATTGTGCGGACTTTCGCGCCCATTATTGCTGGCGTTGGTAGCATGGATTATCGCACATTTATGTCCTATAACTTGATTGGTGGGTTTCTTTGGACATTCGGCATCACTCTGTTAGGATTTTTCTTAGGAAAATCTCTACCAGCTGAACAGCTAGATAAGTATTTGTTACCCATTATTGGATTAATTATTGTTGTTTCTTTATTGCCATCAATTCTTCATCTTATTAAAGAAAACAAGAATAAATGACGGAGAAGGTTTAGAGGATGTTTGAGAAGTATAAAATATTTTGGTCGAGCCCCTCTTTGTCCCCCCCTTAAAAAGCTATCCATTACCCGCATCTTTCTCAACATTTATACAACTTATACCATTTCTTTGTGAGGATGCGCCAAATTTTCTTGACTTCTTCTTTCTTTGTGTGCTTTGCGCCCTACCCTGCGGGAAGCCGCTGCGCGTCTACGCGGTTCGTTCCTCATATAATTGGGCGCATGTTCATACAGAATTGGTATTAGTTAAAATATGCCAAAAACATTGATAGGTATAGTTTTTGAGAGAAGAGAATATTTGCGGGTAATAGTGGATCATGGAAAAATGGGCTTCAGTTGAATTAAAACAGGCAGATTTAGGAGACACAAGACGAAACAAGCGTCTAGTAAGGATCGTAGAAGATTTGGCAGTACAACCAAGCAGTAGCGTACCTCAAGCCTGTGGAAACATAGCCGCAACCAGCGCAGCATACGATTTTTGGAACTCACCCTACTTTCAGCCAGATGATATACCTAACGCCCATGTAAAAAGCACAGTTGCTCGAATCAAAGAACATGATGTGGTGTTGATGATTCAGGACACGACGAGTATATAGGACTCCTATTTGATTTTTGAAAAAACTCCGTACATCCCAAGAGTGGGGAAATCAAAGGTAGTGTGTCGAATAAACCACTCAAACATCCACTTCAAATGCGAGAATTTTGGAATCAAGGCGCAGAAACGTCGAACCCATGTTTTAGCTTGCAACCAAATATCCTCAATTGGATTTTGTTCTGGACAATTGGGAGCAAAGCGAACGCAGTATATTTGCCATTGGTTGGTCGGTAGTCCTTGATTAATCTCATCCAAAAAACCTCGAACTTGTTTGGAACGGTGATACATCGCACCATCCCAAAAAATCAGTAATCTCTGGTTGGGGGACTGTGTTAGAAGATAGCGTAGATAATCAATAGTCGAATCTGAGTTTCCTGCATCGTAGGCTTTGAGCAATAATTATCCTGTAATATAGTCTACTGCCCCATAGTAAGTTTGTTTATTTCGCTCATTTACAACTGGAACCGCAATTTCTGAGTCTGTTTTCCCCCAGACATAGCCGCTTAAGTCTCCCCACATTAAATGGCACTCATCAATTAATAGTACTCTTAGCTTTCGTGTTTGGATTTTGTAGCGGTGGTTTGCCAACAATGACTGAATCTCTTTTTTTTTCTGCAACAGCTTCTGCATCGGCTTTCGGATTTAGCTTTGTTGTTTTCTTCCAACTGATGTCAGCTGCATCGAACAAGTCATAGTAACTTTGTTTTGACTCATAAACCAGGTCGTATTCAAAAGCTAACTTATACTCTAGTTCTCCAAGCTCCCAACAGTCCTTGGTTTGCAACCATCTCAATACTTCTTCTCGTTGTTCGCTACTCAAGTAGCTTTTCTTCCCTTTGTAGTTTAACCGTAGTCCATCAACTCCATCTTGCTCATAGGCTTGTTTCCAACCTGTTATCGAGCCTAAAGACACATCTAAAATAGTTTGGATTTCTTCGTACAAGTAATCTTGGTAAACCAACTTGACCGCCAAGGCTTTTCTTGCCTCACGGGCATCACGACAACCTGCGATAAAATCCTGTAACTCCGCGATACGCTTTGCGTCAAGCCTCCGGCTTATCGCAGTTGCCACTACAGGGCGTGTTGCCGTTTGTAGATCCTGATTGGTCATTGTCTACTCTTACACTTGTACACTTATCCGTATTTTCTCGTGATTTTTTTCAAAAATCAAATAGGATTTTTATATTAGGAATTATTGTCTTCAATCATCGCTACTTAAATCTTTCTTTAGATTTATTTGCCTGTTATTAAAAGTCATACATAAGTCTGAATCGATGTAAATTTTTTTGTGTTGATGAATACAAATCCTAAATGGTAATTTTCTGTCTTATCAACGAAAAACTAGTAATTATCCCCATAATCCGATGTGGTTGTGGGGTTTTGTTTTTGGTAGACAAGCACCTCATTCCGTAGCCAAGCCTTATCCAATAAATAGTTCTTCCAGGATGAGCTAGTATGGGTTTGTTTTTAGCGGTGCGGTAGTCACGGCTGTTTTTGGGTATAGACGCGTTGCAGGCAATTTTAGCAGGTATATCCCAAAACTAACTAATCAACGGTTACTTAGTAGGATTTAAGAGGTTACCAACCTTGGAAACCTTTGTAATATTTTATATTGTAGTTAAACAAATAACCCCAGAAATGAAACAGTAGCCTGTCATGCTGTAGGTAAATCAATAAGACATCACTCATCCTACACTCGGTTTTTTACGAATAGGAAATTAACTGCAATGGTACATAATTTGCTGAATTACGTGGTTATCACTTAACAGTTAAAGGACTGCAAACTAAACGTGACAAATTGTTAGAAGAATGGGCAACCACTATTAATCCAGGTGTAGCTGAAATGACGATTGGGACAGGTATGTGTTCAAATAAGAAATTTCCGACTAATCTTCAGTCCCTCCAAGGGCTGCGAGTACTTGTTGTAGACGATAATGTCGATTTGTGCGAATTGCTCGCAGTGTTACTGCAACCCTATGGTGTCCAGGTGCAAACAGCATTTTTAACCCAGCAAGCTTTGAAAATATTTGTGGAATGGCAACCTGATGTCCTCGTAAGTGACATTGCCCTGCCAAAGGAGGATGGCTATTCGCTGATTCAACAAGTGAGAACCAAAACAGGAGAGCAAGGGAAAGTGGTGCTAGCCATTGCTGTGACAGACTATATCAATGAAAGGATGCTTCAACGTGCTCTGTGTGTTGGCTTTGACCTGTGGTTCACCAAACCCCTGGATTTTGATGAGTTCGTTGTTATGCTTGCCTGTTTAGCGATGACACAACTGGTTTTGGCTCATGCCTCTAGACATGGTGAGCTAAGTCTCGAAAAGCAGTTAGAACTCGAATTCCAAAGTTAGTATCACCATTTTTGAAAAACTTTCAACAAATCAATGTCATTTGATTCTGGGGATTTTGAAAAAATGTCATTTACTATCAAGTCTGCACACTCCATTTTTGGTGACACTCAAGTTGCTAATGCAGTTCCAGCTATTGTTGAATCATTCAATCAACTCAGTATTAAGGAGCAGTTGGTTTTACTTTGGTTCATCGGTGAGATGTTAAGGAAATTACGTTGATGACTATTTCAAATACGACGATGAACACTCAAATTTGAAATCAAACCACAACCACAACCCCAGACATCATCACGGACTTCCAAGCTTGGTGCGACTAGTACAGCACGGCGGAAATAGAGTTACCATTAAGCAGCCAAAACCTTGCCCTTATAAGTCCACTTAAATGGTTTCGCCATAGTGCGATTAAAGTAGTTGATGAAATCTTCGATGCGGGTTTTGAGATTATCTTTGCTATAAAAGCTCGCACGCTTTAGCAATTTACGTACAAGGATACTAAACCAAATCTCAATTTGGTTTAGCCAAGAGGAATGTTTAGGCGTGTTTCATAGAATCAAGCTGACTTAATCCAGTTAAATTGATATCTTGCGGATTTTTCAAAACGGTAAACTGTGGATGATTGATATCCATACAGCAATAAAAAACGTTGACGTATTGGTCAACACAGTTCTTTGTAACGAGCGATTCCTACAATAGACAAGGGTTTTACAAAAAACGACGTGAGTAATATTGGGACAACAATTACAAATCTCCGATGTAACCCCTAGTAGCAGATCTGGGGGTTTTTAATTGTAAGCTGTGACGGTTCCTGTGGCGGCTGTTGTGGACGGGCGCGGTCGGGGCAACTTGGTTGCCCGAATGTCCATAAGCGTGGCCGTAGGGGGCGCTCCAATAGAAAAAGGTTGATGTATTGGTCAACACAGTTTATTGTAACTTAAATTCCTGCTTTAGAAAGGGGTTTACAAATACGACACTAGTAATATTGGAACGAATACAAGTAATTCGACATAATCCCCTAGTAACAGGTCTGGGGATTTTTTTTATTGTAAGCAGTGGACAAGGTTATGACGTGGTTGACGTATTGGTCAACACAGTTTATTGTAACTTAAATCCTGCAATAGACAAGGGTCTTACAAGAAACAACACCTATAGTATTGGAACATATGGGACGTTAATTCGGTATAAACCCTCAGACCGTCACTGGGGGTTTTTAATGAACAACTGTGGATCAGGTTGTGGCGTGGTTGAGGTATTGGTCAACACAGTTATTTGTAACTTCAACTCATGCTTGAGAAAGGGGTTTTCTAAAAACCCGATAGCTATAGTATTGGAGAAACCAAATGTTTAACAATAACTTGACAGAAACCCTCGGAGCGGCACTGGGGGTTTTTAATTAAGAACTGTGGATCAGGTTATGGCGTGGTTGAGGTATTGGTCAACACAGTTATTTGTAACTTCAACTCATGCTTGAGAAAGGGGTTTTCTAAAAACCCGATAGCTATAGTATTGGAGAAACCAAATGTTTAACAATAACTTGACAGAAACCCTCGGAGCGCCACTGAGGGTTTTTTATTAAAAAGTATGGATAGGGTTATGGCGTGGTTGACGTATTAAAAAACCGACAGCCAGCTAAGGAGGTCGGATTTTTTTAATTAGGTAAGATAAAATGCCCTCCAGATAGTTTTGGAGGGTACAGAATTAGCTACCATCTTTGAAAAATGGGGGCTTTTTTCTACCAGCTATTTGTAATAGTAATTAGATCAAGTTTCCTTTAATTCCCTCAAAAGATTGGGATTTGATTAAGAATTTTTGTGCTGGCAAATACACTCGACTAATTAGCCACCGTCTGATCTAAAAAAAACTAACAGCCAGCTATGGTGGTCGTTTTTGAAGTTGAAAATTTCCGGGGTGTGGCGTGATCGCTCCAACCGGAAGGAGGGCATCTTTCAACGTAGGTGTTTTGTGCAATGTTCATCAAAAAGCCCCTCTATAATAGACTGCAACACCTTCAAAATTTCTTTCAGGTACGTTAGTTTATTTTGCAAATATCCCATTAGAGGCGTCTATAAGCCTCATCACAACTAATGTTGTGAAACGCTTACTGTGTTGGTTTTGCGCTCTGAGAGTAGCGGGTGTGGTGGCGGGAATGGGCGGCGGTAGAATATTTGAAAATAAAAACGATAGTGTGTAGTCTTCTCGGTTGAAGAATAATTTTTATACCATAAAACGGTTTTTTTAGCATTTTTTTTTAGAATAATTATATGGAAACAGATTTACATTTAAAATCAAATAAACTATTAAGTTCTGTTGTCGTTAGACCTGATTTTAGTAGCTTTAACCCGATCAATTCATTCCCAGCTAGGTCACCCGCCAAGACTGGTGGTCTAGAAAATAAGCAACTAGGCGCTGGCTCTCAAGTAGGTCTGTTGTTTATCAGTGTTTTGTTAGGCATCGTTGTATTAGTACTCGTTACTATGCTGATGCAACAGATGCCATACCCTAGTTAAAGCAAGTTGAATTTTTGCCGTGTTTACGGACGATCTACCGAATTGGTAGATTGGCTTTTTACGAATAGGAAATTAATTGCAATGGTACATAATTTTACTGAATTACGTGGTTATCACTTAACAGTCAAAACACCGCAAACTAAGTGTGGAAAATTGTTAGAAGAGTTGGCAGCCACTATTAATCCTGGTGTACCACCTAGACACCATATCTCTCCTAGGTGACTCCTGACAGATTGCCAAAACTTAGGTGGGTGAGGGTCAGTTAACAATAGCGCGTCGTCGCCGAGCCACCCTTCATAACTCATAATCACCTGCATCTCGATGTGTTTATGGGTGATTTTGGTGTCTGAGAACATTTTTCATCTAAAAAAAAATTGATTTCAAATCTCATATTTGAAAATGACTGAAATGAACCAAGTATTTATACTTGGATCGATTTCAGCCATCAGACAATCGCTGAAACCCTGATTATCTCCTTCAAAAATTGCTTTTAATAGAAGCATTTAGCAATAGTTGAAAGTCAAAATCTGCTCCAAAAAATCGAGTCGTCGGGTTTTTGGAGCAAAATTTTTGTAGTACACACAGCCTGAAACATTTATGGAGAGCTTTTTGAAATGTACTACAAAAATATCGGGCGCAAATTTTGCTTACTCTGGGGATATAGATCCTGCGCCCGATATTTTTTTGTAACTTTAGCTACACTTTTTTTGAGTTGACGATAGCAGACGCGGGAGCGAAGCGACCGCGCGGTGGCGGTGCTAATGTTCGGAGTTCGGTGGAATGTTCGGAGTCGCGCGGGTCAGACGGAAGAATCAGCTTTTGAGATGAGGCAAATGCTAGCGTGCAAATTTGCAAGCACAGGTGATATCAAATCCGTTTATATCGGAATTTTTCCTCCTTCCTCTCTCTCTCTGTGTCCTCTGCGCCTCTGCGGTTTTTTTATCACTCAGATGCTACCGGATTTGATATGACACCCCAAATTTGATTGATAAGGTAAATCTCAAAGAAGTTAGGCGTTCACACAAGTTTAACTTATAAATTTTGGCGGTGACGCCCGACCAGAGGGAGGGCGTCTATCAACGTGGATGATAGCGGCGCTTGGATGGGGCTGGAAAGCGACCTTTTTGAAAAATGGTATGTTTCTCAATAAACCTACAGCTTATACCATTTCACGAAATCCCTGATACAAATGATTGGTTTCTAATTCTTTCCCCCTGCTCCGGTGCTCCCTGCTCCCCATTTGTATCAACCTTAAAGTGAAACGGTATTAGTCATTCGCGCTCCAACATCAATAAGTCTTCAGAAACTACACAAAAGCTGATAGCGTCAAACAAAGAAGAGTCTTTTTGTGGATGTGACAGCTTGAAAACGCGCTCTAACTATTGGCAGCTTCTACCGTATATTCGACCCCAATGGCAAACTATCGTTAAGGGGTTCATTGGCATTTTAGGATATGTCCTGGCAACTTTGTCACTTCTGACATATGTGCGTCGATTTGCAACTGTCTTTGGTGGGGGGGATTTGAAGGCGATCGCCCTACAACTTGCCATCATCGCAGCAGTCTTTCTCGTACGAGGCTTTTTTCAGTCCGTGCAAGATATCTACATGGCAAAAGCAGCACTGCGAGTTGCTTTTAACCTCCGTAAAAAAGTTTACTCACATTTGCAAAAGCTCAATCTCAGCTATTTTGAAACTGCCAAGTCAGGTGATTTATCTTACCGCCTCACTGAAGATATCGACCGAGTTGGGGAAGTTGTGCACAAAGTCTTCCACGACTTTATCCCCTGCATTTTGCAGCTAGTAGCAATTCCCATTTACATGATTTCTCTGAATTGGCAACTGACATTAGCCATAGTCATCGTTGCACCGTTAATGGGTATTTTAATTGGTTGGTTTGGTGAACGGTTACGCCGATTCTCTCTTAAAAGTCAAAATCGCATCTCAGACTTATCAGCAATACTCACCGAAGTTGTTAGTGGTATCCGCATAGTACAAGCTTTTGCTGCAGAAAACTACGAAACTGCCAGGTTTAGTCGGGAAGCAGAACGCACAATGAGCGCGAAATACTCAGTGGAACGGCTCAAAGCAATTCAAATTCCTATTGTAGGATTCTTAGAAGCTGTGAGTGCTTTAACACTACTATTCGTTGGCGCGGCGCAAATTGCGAATGATAACTTGACGGTGGCAGAGTTTTTCAGCTACCTGACTGCAGCAGCGTTGTTAATTGATCCTATCGGTCACGTTACGAACAACTACAATGAGTTTAAGCAAGGTGAGGCCTCTGTTGACCGAGTTTTTGAATTGTTGGCAGTTCAGCCAACTGTGGTAGAAAAATTAGATGCTCTTTTGCTTCCCCAAGTGACTGGTAAGGTGGAATATAGTCGTGTGTCTTTTGCTTACAAACCAGGTGAACCTGTCTTAAAAGATATCAGTTTGTTGGCACAGCCGGGAGAAGCGATCGCTCTTGTCGGTGCTTCGGGTGCAGGTAAAACGACTTTTGTCAATCTTCTCCCCCGCTTTTATGATGCAACTGCTGGTGAGATCTTCATTGACGGCGTTAATATTCGGGATGTTACGCTTGACAGCTTGCGGCGACAGATTGGAATTGTTCCTCAAGAAACTATCATGTTTTCTGGAACAATTGCCCAAAATATCGCTTTCGGGCAAGATTCTTTTGAGATGGAAGCGGTAGAGAAAGCGGCTTCAATTGCTAATGCTCACCAGTTTATTACGCAACTTCCAGATGGTTATCACACATGGGTGGGAGAAAGGGGGGTAAATTTATCTGGTGGACAACGACAAAGAATTGCTATTGCACGTGCTGTTTTATTAAACCCCAGAATTCTGATTTTAGATGAAGCCACATCTGCTTTAGATTCAGAGTCGGAAGCTTTGGTACAGGAAGCACTGGAACGATTGATGGAGGGGCGAACTGTGTTTATTATTGCTCATCGTTTGAGTACAGTCAGGCGGTGCGATCGCATTTTAGTTCTCGAACGCGGGCAAATTGTCGAATCAGGAACTCATGAAGAATTGTTAACGCTTGGGCGTCGCTATGCTAGATTCTACGCGCAGCAGTTTAGTTGAAGTCACTCGCGCTCGTCGCAAAGCGACGAGCGCGTCTCCGTTTGGCGCAGCCGTGCCGCAGGCTCAGGAGATACGCTAAAATTCAAAATTCACGCATCACCGTTCGCGCAGCGTGCCCGTAAGCGCAAGCGCACGCGACTTGGGCGAACGCGCAGCGTGTCCGTAAGGACTTACAAGAACGAAATAAGCGCCCCATCCTCTCTAACCTGAGAGATAGCGGCAGTATTGAGCAAGATGCCGATTTGGTGCTAATGCTTTACCGAGATGATTCTTACAACAATGATACGCAAGATAGAGGAATTGCCGAATTGATCGTTGCAAAGCATCGTAATGATCCAACTGGCACTGTCAAGTTGCTTTTTGACTCGCACCTTACGATACTAGTTTAGAAATTTCTTTCCGTAAAAGTGGCGCGATACCACGAAGTGGTTGCCAAGGGCATCGCACTTTGATCTAAAATCATCTATCACTTGCCGTAGACGTGATAATGGTACAACTGATCCTGGTACCAGTACACACAGATGGTACTTGTTTTCAACCTGTGGCACTATTGAAACTGACAGTTGCAGTAGAAAGGACGATCTTGATGAGCACCAGACAGATTGCGCTTGTCGCAGGTTCGACAGGCATTGTGGGCAAGAACCTTTGCGACCACCTTGTAAGGACGAGCGATTGGACGGTGTACGGGCTAGCCCGCAACCCATCGACAGAGCAAGGAATCCTTCCCGTTTCGGCAAATCTGCTCGACCGTGACGAACTGAAGTCGGCACTGGTCCAAATCGATGTGACGCACGTTTTTTTCTGTACCTGGTCTCGTCAGGCTACCGAGCAAGAGAACTGCGATGTCAATGGTGCGATGCTTCGCAACCTGCTTGAGGCGTTGGATGAGGCACCCAGGCTTACTCACGTTGCGCTTGTAACCGGCACGAAGAATTATCTAGGCTCGTTCGAGACCTATGGACAAAGCAGGTTGGACACGCCGTTTCGGGAGGAGCAGCCTCGTGTCCCTGGTCTGAACTTCTACTACGTGCTGGAAGATATTCTGTTTGAAAAGGCAGCACAGCGAGGCTTTAAGTGGAGTGTTCACAGGCCATCAACGATCATTGGCTACGCACTCGGCAACGCGATGAACATGGGCGTCACACTTTCAGTGTACGCGACTATCTGCCGCGAAACCGGACGCCCCTTTGTCTTTCCCGGCTCGTCCCAGCAGTACAACAGCTTGGTCGATGTTACCGACGCACGTCTGCTCGCACGGCATATCGAGTGGGCTTCGATTACGCCTGAAGCCGCCAACCAGGCTTTCAACATCGTCAATGGTGATATCTTCCGCTGGCGCTGGCTGTGGCCACAGCTCGCGGCATTCTTTGGCATTGAGGCCGCACCTTACCCTGGGTATGCGACTCCTTTGGCTGAACAGATGAGAGAGGCTGAACCAGTGTGGGATGGTATTGTTGTTCAACACGGTCTCAAGCCGCATTTGTTGACCCAACTTGCCTCTTGGTGGCATACTGATGCAGATTTGGACCGGGAAATCGAATGCCTCAACGATATGTCTAAGAGCAGGGGCTTTGGATTTCTCGATTATCAAAAAACGCTGCTGTCCTTCCTTGATCTCTTCGAGAGATTACGCCACGAGAATATCATTCCTTGAAAGCAGCAATTCATCACTTAAGTGGTATGAACAATTGTGTATGTAAGTCGCAGTTCCTGAGTTTGCAGACTGTTCCTTAAGTACAGAATTTGTCGGACAACTCATCAGGTGGCGTTTTGGCTATTTTCATCCCTTAATCCAACATTCCACCCAATGTGTTGGAGACATGCTTCTGGCGTTGATGACGATTACTGTCGTAGATGGACAAAGTGCGGGCATCGGCGTGACGGCTGAGGGCTTGGGCACCGCGCGTATCACCATCAGATGAATTGAGGTAGCTGGTTATCGCGCTATGTCTAATCTGGTGAGGCGACATAACTTTAGTAATACGAAGTTGCCAAAGATAGTATTGTTACATTTCGTTATATTGAACACAACCAGGAAAATCCGACTTCTCCTTTGACAGTGGTTGGATTGTTCATCAACCACTGACACTGCTCAATCAAAACGGTCTCTAAAGAATCGAGGGTATCAAACACTTCATTGGCTAATCGTTCTCTAAGTAATGGCCAGATACACTCGGTAAGGCGCTGTTCTGGGCTCAAACTTCTCTCAAAATTCAAAAAAAAGATTCTTTAATTTTGAACTTTGTGCAGGAAGGTGGGTTAGTGTGATTGTCTGCTACGAGCATCTAGGAGAACGGATAACAGACGAAATCCAAGCTTTTTCTGAGCAATGGAAGCTTTTCGAGATGTGACAGGGGTGACTGATGTGGAGATATTTACCAACCCTTTTACCGACCCGAAAAAGTGTCTTATATCGTGTCCGGTTAAAGACTTATCATTAAGGCTGTAAGGGAGCAGGGGGTAGGGAGCACCGGAGAAAGAGTTTTCAGGTTTTGGCACAGATGCACCGAATTATAACTAATTAGGCGGACATGGTATTACCCATATAGATTTGAGGCTTTCAGGTGGATGGAATAACAGCCCCATAAAATGGGGACTTCGACCTGTCCTAATTTGGTGACTACTAGACTTAGTTTCTCGTTCCTTTCCAGAGGCAAGGAACGAGAGAATCTCTGATTTTGTGAGTCAGCACGGCGCAGGAGACGGGCGTTCTCGATAGCCCTCCGGGAACGCCTGTCGCCTGAGGCCACATTCTAAGAAAGCGGGAGGATCACGGGCGTGTGTCAGTAGGAAAATCCTGGCAGTCTTCTATCGAATTTTCATAACGACTTGGTAGTAGAGATGTGGAAACAGCCGATTGTGAACTGTCTTCGGATATTCCTGTCCAAGGTGTGGTAGGAGTCTCTATCTCTTCTAAAGAAAAACTCCCTACTGAGTTGTGTTGAAGCAAACTTCGTTCGCTGTGTTGACTACTCAACAAAGCGAGCGCATCTAAAGCCTGGGATGCAGATTGATAACGTTGTTGGAAGTCTTCCCGCACCATTTTAGTAAGAATATTTGACAACGAGTGGCTGACGTATGCCTTATCAACCCATTTCAATTCTCCATTGGCATCTCTTTCTATTTCGTGGGGAGCCATGCCAGTCAAGGCTTTGATGCCAATCATGCCGACTGCATAGATATCACTACTATATTGTGGACGTCCGTAGCATTGCTCACTTGGTGCATAACCCCGAGTGCCAATTCCAATGGTGAAGGCAGTTTGCTCTGAATGATCCAGGACTTGTGTTGTAACTTCTTTAACGGCACCAAAGTCAATCAGAACCAGTTTGCCGTCTGAGTCTCGTCGTATGATGTTACTGGGCTTAATGTCTCGGTGAATAACGTTATTGTTGTGAACAAATGCCAATGTTTCTAATAAATCCTGTAAAATCTCGATAACTCGTGTTTCTAGAAGCCGTTGACCTGGCAACATTTCCTGGCTAAGAGCATGACCAATTATATATTCTTGAACTAGGTAAAATTCTTCATCTTCTTCAAAATAAGCTAAAAGTTGTGGTATTTGTTTGTAAATTCCCAGTTTTTGTAGGCTTTGAGCTTCGGAACTAAACAAACGTCTAGCGATCGCCAACTGCTCTGGTTTGCTGTTAGCTGGTTTTAACTGCTTGACAACACACAAAGGGTTATCTGGAAGTTTGGTATCTTCAGCAATGTAAGTTTCGCTAAATCCACCTGAACCAAGAACTTTGACAATTTTGTAGCGTCCATCCAAGATTTTTCCTGATACTGCCATCTCCCTTTTCTGTAACAAATCTTTCAAGTCATCCTGCTGGCTAAGGATTTCTTGAACAACACGGTGAGAGGAATATTTTTGGAAAATATCGAGTAATTGGCTTTTCCTGATAATTTCTCTTGCTGCTTCTGTTCCCAGGTAACCGAGTCCAATCATGGCGATCGCCACCACCGGTACCGCAGTCGGCAAGATGAGTAAATTGTAGACAAAGGTGAGATAGCTAATACCTCCCCAAGTTATAGCGAGGGCGATACTAATGACAAATCTAGTTATACCTCTTTTTCTTAAGGTAATAATAACTGCACATCCACTCACTAAACAAAGCACAAATAAACCACGGATGAATGGATTCTCAATTGCTTCGCTGATTGCTTTATCTTGCATTAAAGTTGCGATCGCGTTGGCGTGAACCTCCACCCCTGACATTCGCTCTGGATACAACCAATTGCCCATAGCCGGGACTGAATGATAATCGTCCCCCTTGTCTGACTTAGCTGTTGCTCCAATTAGCACAATTTTGTCTTTAAAAAGCTTGCGCTGCTGCAAATTGTTCCAGTTTTCTGGATCGAGTACGTACCAAAAGGGAACTTGGTCAAATGTCTCTGCTGGCCCGTAAAAATGTATGCGATCGCCCTTGGGTGGAGGATAATTTACTTCGGCTGCTCTTAATGCTGCTTCATCAAAAGAGAGCATCTTCACTGTTAAAGTATCTTCTTTATCGATGACCTTGGGGTACTCATTAGCCAGTTTGTGAATTCTGCCATCTATCTCTAGAGGGAAATTAACAGAGCCAATTGCCACAGATCCAATGCGAAACATTTGCCGGGGCTGTGTCAATTGCATGACAGGACCTTGAGGTGTTTGAGACTCTTCGTAGAGTTCAGCCAGAGTCACTTTACTTCCATAGCGTTGCAGCGACTGTCGCAACTTTTGATCATCTTCAACACCGTAACTACTTGGCGTACTAAAAACTACATCTAACGCAACAGAACGTGCCCCTGCCTTGATTAACTTCTCAATCACTTGAGCATATGCAGCACGTTTAAAGGGAAAAGCTTGGAGTGGTTCAAAGAAACTATATTTTTGTGGATCTGCTTTATAGTATTGCTCGCCAAGTGATATGGACTGTTCATCTATTGCCAAAATCACAATATCTTTCGGAGGGGTTTGTGGTTTTCGTAATAGATAAAATGTACTTTGAGCTTGGCTCTCCATGAAATTAGCCAAGTTCACATTCGAAGCTGCCAGGAGTGTAGCACCCACTGCGCAAACACCAGCAAGTAAATGACCCAAACGAGCTAATCGCTTTGATCGACGTGCTGATACCGTCAAAGTTGCTTTTGTAGAATTCTTTGACGGTCGATTGGCAGCAGAGACGTTTTTTTTGGTTAATGTTGTAGGTTCTGGTGCCATATCAGACTGCTAATTTAATTACGTTCAACATTTTTTATCTATTGACAGAGTCTTGAAGTGCAACACACCTGAAATGAAAATCTTATAGATTTGTAAACAATTCTGTTTTCTTCTCCAAATTTCTGTGAGTGAAGCAGCCACCATTAGTGGTAGTTGTTGCGGTAGATGCACTCTCAGGCGGCTCCTCAAAAATTGTGAGTTCACAGTGGCTAAGAATTGTTTTAGTGATCAATAGGTTAGATATAGTAAATTTTAGCACCATAACCGTACTCTTAGTTTACCTTACTCTACTCAGAATTCGGAATATCTCCTGCCCAGACACTGCTTTGTATTTCCTCCACCAGAGGCTTTGCATAGCTCCATAACTCCTTAGCAGCAGTTCAACTGGCAGTCCACCACCTGCTACGAATGAAAAAACACCTTTTTCTCTTACACCCCTAAACCCTTCGGCCACGCCTTACGGTGAGTCCAGCGCTGCGGGAGGGTCTCCCTCCGGAGCCACTTCTGTGCGGGGGTTCCCCCCGTTGAAGAATGTGGCGTCAGGCGACTGGCGAACCCGGAGGGCTATCGGGGAGAACCTCCGGTTCCGCTGCGCTTTAGACCTCTGGGCGTGCGCTTTGCGCATACGCCAGTCGCCGTGAGAGCAGGAGACCCCTTGGGGTTCGCCAGTCGCCTGCGAACCCCAAGGGCAGTGGCTCCCCTACACCCCTACACCCCTACACCCTTACACCCTTACACCCCTGTGTTTCTTCACAGAGGTTACGCCAGCACAAAGCGGTCTGGACGATGCGGGCAGTCTGCTCCTTGGTAAGCGACCTAATTCTTAAACTTTTCGATACCTCTTTAGGAGTAAACTTGACTGGTATAGACTCAAGAATGCTGTTACGTAGTCAATTTTATTGGTAGATTTTGATTATAGCGGCACGCTTACCAGCCAATAGAGAAAAAAGTTAACACTACTAAACAGGAGGACAGCGACTACTAAAATGCTTCCGTCGATTTTTTCTATGCGAGAGGTTAGATAAAAGCTAGATATGACAATATATAATTTATAGATACGACCAAATTTAATATTTTCTAATTCCTGCTATCATCTATTGTTAAATCTAAATTGCTTATATATTATTAGGTGTAACTTTACTATGGGTTTTACGATGAATCGTCTGTCTATTTTTGTAGACGGAAACAATATGTTCTATGCTCAACAAAAAAATGGCTGGTTTTTTGACCCACGAAGAGTCTTAGAATACTTTAGGCACGAACAATCAGAGACAACATTAATCAATGCTTTTTGGTACACTGGCTTAAAAGATCTACAAGATCAGCGAGGATTTAGAGATGCTCTCATTAGTTTAGGTTATACAGTTAGGACAAAAATTTTAAAAGAATATTATGATGATTCATCTGGTCGTTACTCACAAAAAGCTAATTTAGATATAGAAATTGTTGTAGATATGTTTAATACAGTAGATCAGTACGACCGAGTTGTTTTATTTAGTGGAGATGGAGATTTTGAAAGAGCAATAGAACTGTTACGCGGGAAAAATACGCATATTACAGTAGTATCAACAGAAGGAATGATAGCCAGAGAACTACGTAACGCTACTGATAGATATATAGATTTAAATGATATTCGGGACAGAATAGAAAAAGTAGATTCTCAGTTACCTTAGCAATAATTTACAAGAGGAATAGCAAAGAAACTAAGGTAAAAAGTATTTTAAGTCACAAGTAAGAAGTCAACAACAAGCTGCAAATGAACACGACACAAGAGAGAATCATCATATTTGACACGACACTTCGAGACGGTGAACAGTGTCCAGGAGCAACACTGAACATAGATGAAAAACTGACTATCGCTAAGCAACTGGCACGTCTGGGTGTGGATGTGATAGAAGCAGGCTTTGCCTTTGCCAGCCCTGGAGATTTTGAGGCTGTGACTAAGATTGCTCAACTTGTGGGGACACAAGATGGTCCTGTGATTTGTAGTTTAGCAAGAGCGCGACACGAAGATATTAAAACTGCAGCCCAAGCAATCAAGCCAGCCGCCAAAGGAAGAATTCATACCTTTATTGCAACAAGCGATATTCACCTCAAGTACAAACTGAAAAAGACAAAATCAGAAGTTATAGCAATTGCTGAAGAAATGGTGGCTTATGCCAAAACATTCACTGATGATGTAGAATTTTCTCCGGAAGATGCAGGACGATCTGAGCCAGAATTCCTCTATCAAGTTTTAGAGCGAGCGATCGCCGCAGGAGCAACAACAGTTAATATTCCTGACACAGTAGGTTACACCACACCGAGTGAATTTGGCGCACTGATTAAAGGGATTAAAGAAAACGTACCTAACATTGATCAAGCAATTATTTCTGTTCATGGACATAATGATTTAGGAATGGCCGTCGCTAACTTCTTAGAAGCTGTGAAAAATGGTGCCAGACAGTTAGAATGTACTATCAACGGTATTGGTGAACGTGCAGGAAATGCAGCATTAGAAGAACTGGTGATGGCTTTGCACGTCCGTCGGCAATATTTCAACCCCTTCTTTGGACGTTCAATTGATTCGGAAGAACCATTAACAAATATTGACACCAGACAAATTTACAAAACATCCCGTCTGGTTTCTAACTTGACAGGAATGCTCGTTCAACCGAATAAAGCAATTGTGGGTGCGAATGCTTTTGCTCACGAGTCTGGAATTCATCAAGACGGTGTGCTAAAAAATAAGCTCACCTATGAAATTATGGATGCCCAACTCGTTGGCTTGACAGAAAATCAAATTGTCTTGGGCAAACATTCAGGGAGAAATGCTTTCCGGACACGCTTGAGAGAATTAGGCTATGAACTGACAGAAACTGAATTAAATAAAGCGTTCGTCAGGTTTAAAGAAGTCGCAGACAAAAAGAAAGAAATTTCTGATTGGGACTTGGAAGCAATTGTTATTGATGAAATCCAACAAGCTCCAGATTTATTCCGTGTAGAATTAGTGCAAGTTTCCTGTGGTAGTAATGCTCGTCCCACTGCAACAGTTACACTGCGGACTCCAGAAGGCGAAGAATTAATTGATGCTGCGATCGGTACAGGACCAGTAGATGCAGTTTATAAAGCTATCAATCGTGTTGTCAACGTACCGAACCAGTTAATTGAGTTTTCTGTACAATCAGTCACAGCGGGTATTGATGCAATTGGTGAAGTCACTATCCGTCTTAAGCATGAGGGTAGAGTGTTTTCCGGTCATGCAGCAAACACAGATATCATCGTAGCATCCGCTCAAGCTTACGTGAATGCATTGAATAGACTGTATGCATCCTTGCAAAATAAACAACAGCAAGTTGCTGTAAAGAATGTGTCGTGAACTAGGGGTGTAAGGGTGTAGGGGATGAGCCTTATTCTCGTTACCAGGCTGAGCCTGGTAACGAGGGTTGGGAGCCTCTGCCTCCTTAGTCGGAGCTAAATAACAATAGTGCAGGATCTCAGTTATGATGACTTTTGCAAGAAGTCTATTTAACGAGGATCATCCTCTGTAAAAGTGTAAGGTTGAGGTTCTCTCAAACGCTTTTCGATTTCCTCCCGTCGATATTTAGCAAGTTCTTGGTAAATTTTTTTCCGAGCTAAATTCACGCTACCAATTGGTTCATGTTCAGGTAAAGTATGCCAAGGGTTAAAAGATAAACCCTCATCCAATCGTTTTCGCTCATCAAAGTCAAACTTTTGGCTAGGAATTTTGATAGTAGCTACCTTGATGAAAGGTGAATCTTCCTCTTTCCACTCCTGCATTGGATTTTCAATAGAAGTTTTTTCTTCATCTACATAAAGCTGAATGAAAAAGTCAAAAAAAGCATCCTGACCTTCCTGAGTCAGATATTTGACTGCAGCTTCACGTAGATAATTATCAGACTCTGGAATTGAGTCAGAAACTGCTTCTATTTGTTGAGGTTTGACAGAGAACTTGATAGCTTGAGAACCTAATTTGTATGGTGTCGTACTCCAGTACTGAATAAAAAGTGGATTGCTGATTTTTTTACTAGCCATTTCCTGGAGTATTGCAAAAGAAGGTTGCATGGCTTGTGTTAATTCTGGATCAGCTTGTCCACCTCCTACTTTGGCAAGATCAACATATCCTTGCACATCTCGAACGAAAAAGACTGGATGATTGAGAAGAATAAAATCCTGAGTTTTTTCTTCATCATCAACAACTTTTTCGCCCTCAACACTCATTAACTTTATTGCCAAGCCATGAGCATTAGGTTGTTTATCTGAAACTAACTTACCCCGCTTTTCTGCTTCTGCAGCATTGGAAAAACGAACCCAGATGGGATAGGTTTGAACTGTTGCGAACACGCCAACTTTTAGTGCAGCAGGAATGTCATTCTCGACGATAAATTCTCCCCAAACTAACGCATGGCTTTTTGGGTGTAGTTGGCGTAAATCTGGTCCTTTTTCTTGCTGAGTTTTTAAGCTATTAGCTAAAACCGCATCTGTGATTGTCTCTTGCTCTGAAGCAGATAATTTTGAAATGGTCATACTTTCTTCCTCTCAATGTGTGCAATGAACGTGATCTTAAAGTTCAAACAACTCCTCAAGTCCTGTATAAAGAGCAAGAGGAAGGATTTCGCATTCCAACACTCCAACTTGTACCATTGACAAACTGTGCAACTGCACCATTCACAGCTTCCAAACTGCGTGCTTCAAACAACGCTGATAGAACGAAACATGGCTGATACCCGAATGTTCTCATGCCACAACACCGCAAATATACCTTAAAGAAGAACGCAGAATACAGAAGTGATTCTAAATGATTCCTTATAAAAAAGCTCCCAGACTTCTCATCAGAAGTCCAGGAGCTTAATTTTTCAATTCTCATAAATTACGCAGTTTGGGGAGTGTCAAAAGCTTGTGCAATTGCAGTTTGACACTCTGCGACTGTTGCGCGTTCTCGCATAGAATTCACTAAGGCTTGATATGCCGACCAGTTTTCTTGCAAAAGGGTTTTGGCTTGGAGTGTACAAAAGCGCTGTTTCTGGTCACCTAACGACTCAGAAAAACCCAAATTTGTCAAGACCATTAAGAGCTTACTTCTGTCATCAGCTCCCCCCTCTGAGTTTTCGTAAACCAATGTTTCAGCCGCAATACCAGCCATCCAAATGGTACAGTAACGATCTAGTTTTTGAGCACTGATTGTACCCCGTTCTAGTTGGGATGCTAATTCCCCATCATCAAAACTCACACCACCTTGTCCTGGTTGTTTTTGTTTGACTGCTTCCCAGGCACTGAGGGTATAGTTCATCACTGGAATTTCTAAGAGATAAGCAACGAGAAAATGTCCAGCTTCGTGGTGAATGATGCGTTCTCTGTGTTCTGGGGAAAAACCAGCTATCCAGTCTATAAGTAAACTACCACCCTTACCTTGTAAACTAAATGAATCAAGAGTTGCTATTCCCAAAACGGTAAAGGTTAGTGTAGCCGGGATTGTGGGTGATATGTGCAACAACGGTCCCAGGAGGCTAGACATCGTCATGATAAAGACAGATATTGCTATTAAGTTTAGAGATATTTTGCTCATGGTTCAGCTTAATCTTTCTTAACTCTTTTTTAATTATGAATCGATATGAGCTGAGCAGGAAATACTACTTATTACAGAAAAACAACCCCTGCGATCGCAATGACTATAGTTAGGTCGTTCGTGTATAATATCGTGTCCGGTTAAAGACTTATCATTAAGGCTGTAAGGGAGCAGGGGGTAGGGAGCACCGCAGAAAGAGTTTTCAGGTTTTGGCACAGATGCACCAAATTATAACTAATTAGGCGGACATGGTATAAGTCCTGCTTGTTTACAAGCCTGCCCAAGCTTCCTGCTGGTGCGGTTTTAAAATCGGTATTATGACCAAAACAAATTTTGTAGTTTTGTTCGCGTAGCGTCTTTGAAGAACATACTTTAAATTTTGAATTGCTTATCATGGGGCTGGACGAATCTAGAATGTCCGGAGATACCATGCCAAAACGGATAATTATAGGATTAAATACTTGGTTCCAAAGAGATACAATCGTACGTAATCTAGAGATTTTTCAAGACTTTATTGTCATCTCTCTTTGTCTTGGTTTGTTCTGTGTGATGCTTTTACGATTGGGAGATATGTTCTTCTCTTTTTTGCATCCACTAGATTTACGGCAAGTTACATCTGATATTCTGTTTATTTTGATTCTGGTAGAGTTGTTTAGACTGTTAATTGATTACTTGCAAGACCAACGAATATCCGTAATAGCAGCAGTAGAAATTACTATTGTTTCTGCTTTGCGAGAAGTTATTTTACGCGGTGTTCTCGAAATTCCTCGTGACCAAATCTTTGGAATATCTTTATTTCTGATAGTCTTAGGCATAATTCTTGTGGTTTTACCTTGGATGTCTAACTTTTTTGAACACGTTAAAGTTGCTAACAACAACAAAATAGAAGAGAAGCCCACAAGCTAAAATCTCAAGAGGCAGTTTGCACACTTGGAAACTTTGAGGTTGTCTGAAATAAGCAATATAGCAGCCTCGTCTTGTTGCTAATCGATAATTTTCACAACTCAAAAAGAAGTGCTATGGCTGCTTTACTCATTCAAAAACGACTGTTTTATTACCATACACTAATATACGATTCTGTAAATGTAGACGCACTGCTCTTGCTAAAACAACTCGCTCTAAATCCTTTCCTTTTCTAATCAAATCCTCAACTTCATCACGATGACTGACTCGTACCACATCTTGCTCAATAATTGGTCCTGCATCTAAATGATCAGTGACATAATGAGAGGTTGCGCCGATAATTTTTACACCTCTTTCAAAAGCTTTGTGATAGGGATTTGCTCCAACAAAAGCTGGTAAAAAGGAATGATGAATATTAATAATTTGTGGAAATTTTGCGATAAATTCTCCACTAACAATTTGCATATATTTTGCTAATACAACTAAATCTATTTTGTACTGCTGTAGTAATTCTAGTTGCTTGGCTTCCTGTTCCTGTTTGTTTTCCTTGATGATGGGGATGTGGTGATAGTCGATATCAAACTGTTCTGCTACTACTTTTAAATCAGGATGATTGCTGATAATGACAGGTATCTGTGCAGCAAATTCTTTTGCACGTTGTCGCCAAATTAAATCAAATAAACAATGGTCTTGACGACTCACCCAAATGGCAATACGCCGGACAGTATCAGAAAAGTGCAATTCCCATTTAGCTTGCAGTGGTTGAGCAATGGCACTGAATGCTGGTGCTATTAAGTCACGCGGCAAATTAAACCCATCTAACTGCCACTCAATACGAGTGAGAAATAACCCTGCTGTAAAGTCTGTATGCTGATCAGCATGGATAATATTACCACCATTAGCGTAGATGAAGTTGGCAATTTTTGCGACCAATCCTCTTTGGTCGGGACAGGAAATGAGTAGTGTTGCTGTTGGACTTATCATGAACACATTATAAAGACTAACAAATTTTTGAAAATGACCTTTTCCGTATAATTACTCTTGAAAAAGGATTTTTATATACATTATTAATGTAAGAGAACTTTCTAATCTTATAGTAGGTTTTATGCAAAGTGAATAACTTCTCTTTTTTGTTTTGTCTAGAATAGAGTTGAGTCGTACTTTAAGCTAGACGTTATACGAAAGAATAAAAAAAATACATGATATATCTGAACTAGGGTCTTGTTATAAACGTGAGGCAAGATTTCTACTGTACTTGGTTTTATTTAAAACTATATTATGACACAAATGCTTATTACTTACCTTGCAATTATAGTCTACTTAATCATGGCTTCCTGTTTATTTAATCAATGGGTGGTATTTTTTATAGCAGATGAAGACATGGATTCAGATCAGCGCTTCTATTCTACTATCGTTTTGGTTGTAGCTACTATCTTGTGGCCAATCATTGTTCCTTTAGCTTACTTGGAATTACTGAAGTTCCATAAAAAGCATAAAAATCTCATCGATTTACTGATAAACGTACCTAAAGGTGGTAGTTATGACGAGTGAAGTTTGTTGAAAATAAACTATACCATCACCTCAAATAAGAAAAGCTGTTATTTGCTGTTTGCTGGAGTTGGTTTATCAGTATTGGGAGTGGGTTTTTTTCCATTATCTATAGATGTCTCACTACTAGGAGTGGGCTTTTTGCTATCATCTATCGGTTTAGCAGTATTGGGAGTGGGTTTTTTGCCATCATCTATAGATTTCTCACTACTAGGAGTGGGTTTTTTACCATCATTTATCGGTTTATCAGTATTGGGAGCGGGCTTTTTGCCATCATTTATCGGTTTCTCACTACTAGGAGTGGGCTTTTTGCCATCATCTATAGATTTCTCACTACTAGGAGTGGGTTTTTTGCCATCATCTATCGGTTTATCAGTATTGGGAGTGGGTTTTTTGCCATCATCTATCGGTTGTTTCCACTCTGACAGTTCTCGATTAACTGCATTTTCAAAATCCGTAGATACTAATAGCACATCAGTATTGCCACCTGGTTTTGTAGAAGGATCAGCTTGAGCATACAGGAAACGGCGGTTAAAGTCAGGCTTACCCAAAATCAACTGATGTGTTTTCTGATTTTTTAGTTTGACATCGATAGTTGTTTGCGGCTGATCTAAGCCGAATTCTGCAAGCTGGTTGGGTGAGGCGGATACAATGCGATCGCTCTTTCCCTCCACTAGCAAATTCATCAAATAACCTACAATAGCACTACTTGCTCGGGCAGTTTCGGGAGATTTCATCATCCACTTGGGTTCTTCAGACTTGTCAGTACGTTCCAGATTTAAAGTCTGATTTTGAGTTTTGACTGTCAAAGATTGCACGTCATCCTCTTTGAATGAGAAGATTTTTTGCTGCTGCTTGACTTCCTTTGGTTCAGGTGCATTCTTTATTTCATGGAAGTAGACAAAACCACCTAAACCAAGCGCTAGCAGTACCAGAATTAAAGTTGTTCGTTGTAATTTCATCTGCGTGTCCACCAGAAAATAGCTGCCACCACTAGCCCAATCAAAGGTAAAATTACCAGAGATGATAACTCTAAAAGAAGGGCTTGTACTCCTGTTAGGTTGATGCGACGGTTTATTACTTCTTTTGGACTAATTGAAAGCGGTTGTTGATCCTGCTGACTTAGCCAAGTGACTGAGTTGAGAAACACGTCGCCATTAAGTTGCTTGTCGAACAAGCCATTGATGATAAAATCTGAATTTCCTAACACCACCATTCGTGACTCACCCGAAGTTGATGAGGGAGTCGGGCTGGCTGGAGTTGCAGCAGTTGTGGGTGTAGTGGTGGGAGTTGGGCTGGCTGATTTTTGAGGTGTTGCAGTTGCTGTTGGTGTAATCGTGGGAGTCGGGCTGGCTGGAGTTGCAGCAGTTGTGGGTTTGGCGCTGGGAGTCGGGCTGGCTGGGGTTTGAGGTGTTGCAGCAGTTGTGGGTTTGGCGCTGGGAGTTGGACTGCCTGGGATTTGGGCTGTCGGTGTAGTCGTCGGAGTCGGGCTGGCTGGGGTTTGAGGTGTTGCAGTTGGTGTCGGTGTAAGGGTAGAGTTAGATGTAACTTCAGATTTGGCTGATAGTTTCCTTGTTAATGCTACGCCTAATGTTAGTGGGCCTTTGCGATCGCTCTCGGGATTAAATTGCAAGTTTTCGCTTTGCTGGTCACTTTCTGCCCAGCTATTAGGATAAGCTTTGGTGAGTAACAACGGAGTCGCCTGAATACCAGGTACTGGATTTGTGTCAATCGGTCGTGCTAAGGGATAAAAAGAGATACCATTGCCAAAATCTTTGGTAATCGGGTGTTTTCCGTATTGAGTTACCAAAGGTGCTGCAGGACCTAGTCCAACACTTGCAGAAACATCAACTGCCAAACGATTATCTAATTTTATACCCCACTGGTCAAGCAAGCTTTCGAGTTTGGGGTCTGTATCTGGATCAATCATCAGCAGTACATTTCCACCTCGATTGAGGTAGTCCTGTAGTGCTTTGACTTCGTTCTCAAATAGCGATCGCTTCGGACCTGCAACGACTACAACATTAGCATCTTGAGGAATACTGGACTTTTCTACCAGATTCAGGGCAGAAGTGGTGTAACCTTTGTCGTTTAATGCCTTAATAGCTTGCGATATAACTCCTTCCTCTTTACCAGAAAGTTCGTGTTCGCCATGACCTTGGAGGAGGTAAACTTTAGCAGAGCTTATACTGCTGATTTGTTGCAGACTATTTGTTAATTTTACTTCTGATAAACGTTGCTGCGGACCTACTACCTGAACTAATTGCCGTTTATCGCCAAATTCCAAGTAAACTTCTCCATAGTCTTTGACACCAAACTTACGTGCTAATCCTGGTCTTGCTTGTGGATCTACATACTCAAAACTAAACTTAGAGCTTTGCCGACGATAATTTTCTAGTAAGTCCCTGTCTACGGGGTCTTGATTAACGTCAAACAGCAATATTTTCGCTGGTACTTGTAAGTTGCGTACCAATTCCCGTGACTGGGGTGCAAGGGTAAACAACTTAGTTTCTGTCAAGTCAACTCGTGTATCGTAGCGAGTTCCTAAAAAGTTAATCAATCCTAAAATCGCTAAAACTGCCAAAGTCGCAATCAAAGCATTAGTACTAGCTTGGGTAGAACGTTGTCCCAACCAGTTATTCTGCTTGTTTTGCCATATCAGCCACAATACAATGATGACTGTTCCCAAAATTATCAATGTGAGTTGAATTGGTCCCCAATTATCCGATACCAATCCAGATGTTAAGCCTGCTGCAAAGAGGAACGGACCAAACCAAAATAAGATTTTTAAAGGTTTCTTTTTAGCGAGAAGTTTCATTTTTGGGACTGTACTTGTTACGTTAAATGAACAGTATGGAACAGATCCCTGTTCCCTGTTCCCTTTTCCTATCTATGAACGTTGAAAACGCAATGCATCAATTGATTGAGCAGTAAGAAAGATGCCGAGAAGAATGTAACTGGCAAATAAAATCAGGCTACTCGTATCGAATATACCTTGTACTAAGGTATTGTAATGTTTCAGCAATGATAGATGTCCTAGCGCGTCTCCCATAGAACCACCAATATTTTTGGCAATTAAATCAACGAACAAGAGTAATAACATTAATGCAAATGTGAATACGGCAGACAGAATTGTACTATCTGTCAAAGAAGAAATGAACATTCCCAAAGATAAAATTGCTGCTGCTAGTAAGATGAGTCCTAAATGTCCTAGTAAGGGTATGGCTGGTGGCATTGGTGGACTTGACGCACTCAAAGCAATGGTTTCTAATCCCATGATCGGCACTACCATTGTGATGAAAAATGTCAAAACTCCTAATAATTTACCAACAGCTACTGCCCAGTTTGTCAGTGGTGATGTGGCGAGAAGTTCTAAAGTGCCGCGCTTGCGTTCTTCGGCATAAAGCCCCATAGAAAGAATTGGCAAGACAAACAACAATAGCCATCCCATTCGATCCAAAAATGCCCTGACAAGTTCGTAAGGAACATCTATTGGTGGAACTGGCACTCCAAATTGTTGTCCTTGTAAATCTAATGCAGTGACTGTTTGCAGGATACCTTCTGGTCCCATCAAAATCAGCACCAAAAATAACCCAGATAGAAGCCAAAAAACACCAGCAATTGCATATGCCAAAGGTGATACAAAATAACTCTGTAACTCTCGGCGGTAAATGGCAATAATATTACCCAGTACGACACCCATTTAGGCTGCTTCTCCTTCCTTTGCCTCTGCGATTTCTGTTTCAGTCTCCAAAGTTTTTTCTTCTGTAGTTAGTTGTAAAAATACATCTTCTAGAGTAGCGTTAACACGCCGCATTTCTAGTAAACCGAATCCTGTTCCGATCAACGCCGCTGCAATATCTTTTCCTGGTTCAGTTCCTGGTTGTGATATCACCCGCAGGTATGCTTGGTTTTCCTTTAAGGAGGTATGACTGTGCATTCCCACCGCAGAAATTGATTCGACAAAGTTTACCCCTGCTACATTTTGCAGGACTTGTTTGGCGAGAGCCGCTTCTCCTTCAATTTCTATTTCATATCCAGAACCTTTTGTCAATTGGTTCATGAGATTGTCGGGTGTATCTGTTGCGACAACTTTCCCACCGTTGATGATTGCGACACGGCTACAAGTCATGCTCACTTCTGGCAAAATGTGAGTAGAAATAACGATTGTGTGGCTTCCTGCAAGACTTTTAATTAAATTTCGCACCTCAATGATTTGCCGGGGATCGAGTCCGATTGTGGGTTCATCTAAAATGATGGCTGGTGGATCGTGGACAATTGCTTGAGCAATGCCGACTCTCTGACGATATCCTTTAGAAAGTTTGCGAATAATGACGTGACGCTTTTCTTGCAAATTGCAGCGTTCGATTGCTGCTGTGATTTTGGTGGCGCGATCGCCCGCAGAAACTCCCTTAATCCGCGCCACAAAATACAAAAATCCCTCCACCGTCATCTCTGGATACAACGGCGGCATCTCTGGTAAGTAACCAATCCGTTGCCGCACCGACAGAGAATTGTCATGGACATCAAAGCCAGCAATCCGCGCAGTCCCACTCGTCGCAGGCAAATAACCAGCCAAAATTCGCATGGTTGTGGTTTTGCCAGCACCATTAGGTCCCAAAAACCCCAAAATCTCTCCTGGTTCGACGTCGAAAGTGACATCAGTAATTGCTGAGGTAGAGCCGTATGTTTTACTCAGATGTTCAACTGAAATCATCCGTTTTAGCTACGTGCAAATGGTAATTCATCTTTTACAGTTACCAGTTATCAGTTACCAGTTATCAGTGAGCCAGCGCTGCCGGAAAGTCTCCCTACCTAGGCGACTGCGTATGCGCAAAGCGCACGCCCAAAGGGCTAACGCGTAGCGTCTCCGCAGGAGATACCCGAAGGGTTATCAGGTAGGAAACGGACTCGTCCACCCCTTGTTCACTGTTTACTGTTCACTGTTCACTGTTCACTGTTTTAACAAACCATGATAAATCACCAAAACAGTTCTGAGCGTTGAGTACTGAGCAGCTACTGCATCTTTGAGTGTGGAGTCGGTCAAAAACTTGACAATTATAGGTGAGACATTTTATTTTTAGGGAGTGGGTTGAAATTTTATCGACACCACTCGTCCGATCCTTGAAAACCGCATAACTTCGTTGAGTGGTGTCGATTACGCTTGTAGCAAGGTTTCCAGCTTACGAAATGAGAGTTTTATTGAGAATATTTTTGCCCTTATTGACATTTCAAAAAGTGGTGTCGATTTGGGGGTCTCAAACCCTCTCCTAGTAAGGCTTCTACAAGTGAACTCTTTACAGAACCCTTTCCCTGCAAAGGGATGGAAACACCACCGCAACAGACCCACCAACAGGCCACAGCGTCTTTACAGAACCCTTTCCCTGCAAAGGGATGGAAACAATTTGGCCTCTGCGTCTGGACCTGTGATAGTTATGACTTTACAGAACCCTTTCCCTGCAAAGGGATGGAAACAACTCTGCTCTTTGTTCAGCAGGAGTCATATTTTTGCTTTACAGAACCCTTTCCCTGCAAAGGGATGGAAACCACAGGCTGAAATTTTCTCAACATCCAAACAGCGCTGCTTTACAGAACCCTTTCCCTGCAAAGGGATGGAAACTTGAATATTTCTATTGGTGCAAACCCAGTAGGATCCTTTACAGAACCCTTTCCCTGCAAAGGGATGGAAACGTTGTCTACATTCATTATTTTTTAGTGAATAACCATTCTTTACAGAACCCTTTCCCTGCAAAGGGATGGAAACAATCAGCTGCACTTAACAGAATTACTCTGTTAAAATCCTTTACAGAACCCTTTCCCTGCAAAGGGATGGAAACGCTACCAGATTAGCTAAAGAAGCGTTAGAGCGGATAGACTTTACAAAACCCTTTCCCTGCAAAGGGATGGAAACGTAAGAGCACTCATTTCTTCGACAATCTGACGTGTGCTTTACAATACTTATTCCCCGTAAGGGGATGAAAACGACTTATGCCGCTAATTCCATTGTTAAAACTCACCACTCAAACTGAGATCTTGCACTTGTGCCAACAACCGCCTAGGGTTTAAACCCCAGTCTCATAGTAAAAGTCGTCTAAAGACGACTGTATAAGCTTTTGAGTCTACTAAAGTAGACTTTAACTGTGAGCCTGGGAATTGATTCCCAGGCGGACGAGGTTATGTTCTTGAGAATGGTGCAAGATCTCAGCGTTTTTGATAATACCAATTTGAAAAAAGAATGCGACAGATACACACTCCCAACCCCAAGTTTCGTCTCGGCTTTCTTCCGGATTGAATTTTGTTCGCGTAGCGTGTCCGCAGGACATATTTTGAATTTTGAATTGGTATAAGCTCTTCCCCCAACGGGGATCAAAACCTTAATCAGTGTCAAAAAGTTACATAGGTGTGCTTGTGTAAACGCAGTTGTAAAGTTATTTATGATTGTGATAATTCAAAATTTGTTTATTAGTCACTAAATGGTCAACTCTACCGTCGTTGCCACACTTACAATTTATGTCAACCCTACAATTGGCAATGATGCCAATGCTGGGACACGGTTAAATCCCTATAAAACTATTACCCGTGCCCTGAAGGTAACCACAACACCCAAAGTCATTCAGCTAGCCTGTGGAAGTTACAGTGCTGCTAGTGGTGAAATATTTCCACTGGTGATTCCAGTCGGTGTGATGCTAATCGGTCATGAAGCAACCAAAGGTCAAGGAATTGTGATTTTGGGTAGTGGAAAGTATGAAAGCGAAAGTTTTGGGATACAAAATATTACGCTGGTATTACTAAATTATGCTCAATTGATGGGCATCACTGTCGTAAATCCTACAAAAAAAGGAACTGGTGTCTGGATTGAATCCACTTCCCCAACTTTGGCTAATAATACTTTTACCAAATGCGGTCGGGAAGCTGTGTTTGTCAGTGGTAGTGCCGAACCACTGATTCAGGACAATGTATTTCTGCAAAACGGTGTCAGTGGATTGGTTATGGCAGGCGATAGCAAAGGGGAAGTGCTAAACAATCTTTTTCAAAAAAATCTTTTGGGGATAGCTATTAGTGATAACGCTGTAAACAATGTTTTAAATAATACTTTTTATGATAACAGAAATGCGATCGCTCTTTCGCGAAATGCTCGTCCTATCCTGCGAAATAATCTGATCGAAAACAACATTCAAACTGGCTTGTTGGTGAACGGGAATGCCGCTCCCGACCTAGGCAGTACTCAAAACCCCGGTGGTAATATTTTTCGTAACAACGGACAGTTTGATATCCAAAATGCAACCTCTGCCCACTTACTTTCTGTTGGTAATAATTTAAACTCTACAAAAAGTAAGGGAATGATAGAGTTTATTAATCCAACAGAAGATATTGTTCCAGTATCAGTTAACACAGATTTTTCTGACATGACTGGGCACTGGGCAATAGCCTTTGTAGAAGTTTTACATAAAAATAATTTGATGAACGGCTTTCCTGATGGCACTTTTCGACCTAAAGCGCCTATCACTCGTGCTGAGTATGCCGATGTTATTGCTAGGAGCTTTCAGCTACCTCCCGGAAAAAAGATACGCAAATTTACAGATGTCAAACGAGGTTTTTGGGCATCGTCAGCTATTGAACGTGCTGCTAGTATGGAGTTTATCAGTGCATTTCCGGATGGGACGTTTCGACCAATGCAAAATTTAACAAGGATTCAAACAATAGTCTCTCTGGTGAATGGACTCAAATTGAGTGGGGGCAATCCAAATATTTTAGGTCTGTTTGGCGATAGCGCCCAAATTCCTAGTGCTGCAACAAATGCGGTAGCAGTTGCGACGGAAAATTTATTGATAGTCAATTATCCTGACATAAAACTATTAGAACCACTCAGGGACATCACCCGCGCTGAAGTGGCAGCTTGCATCTATCAGGCATTAGTAACTAGTGGGAAGCAAAAGCCAATTTCTTCTCCCTACATTGTCAATCCTAACGTGGAGATTGCCTCCGACACGGAGGTTATGACACACTGGGCAGCAGGATTTATCCAAGCATTGCTCAGGATGGGTTTGACTCACGGTTTTGCCTATGAGACTTTTGAACCAGATAAACCAATCACTCGCGCCCAGTATGCAGCTTTAGTTGCGGTTTGCTTCAACCCAACTGCCAAACATCCTGCAACTGAGTTTACGGATGTGCCAAAGGATTTTTGGGCATATAATGCCATCAAAATTGCTGCGCAGGCGGGCTTTGTTGGTGGATTTCGCGATCGCACCTTCCGTCCTGAGCAAAATGTTCTCCGATTACAGGTAATCGTCTCTCTGGTGAATGGACTTGGTCTGAAAGCCGCTGATAACAACAGCTTACTTGGCTTGAGCGATCATAACATAATTCCTAGCTATGCTCGTTCAGCAGTTGCGACTGCCACCCAAAACAAAATTGTTGTGAATTATCCCGATTCTAAACAATTCCACCCAAATCGAGAGGCGACACGGGGGGAAGTGGCTGCTATGGTTTATCAAGCATTAGTGGCAGTGAGGCAAACTCCCAGCATTAATTCACCTTATATCTTTTCCCATTCTTGATTTCAAAAGTAAAATGAATACCACTTCCCCTCTATACTTGGAAGCACTGACCAAAAAAACTATCGATCAAAACAACATAGGCTGTATGGGATGGGAGCAAGATGTGTACCTGCCTGAAGCCGAGAGTCAGATGTTCACACCAAACCCAGACACATCTGCTGACTTGGCAATAGCCCTGCTAACTCATTATAGTTTCGACCTCGGTGGTTATAACGCCAGTGAGATAGTGGGTCTTTGGCAAAAGCAATACCCAGGGAACTGGCTACACATGGCAGTGATTGAAGCACTTTATCAGGGTCGTTACAAAGCTGTTTCAGTGCAGCAAATATTAACGTGTTGGCAGCGACGCGGACAAGCAATTTTTCACTTTAACATGGAATTTGAGCGCTTAATTTGCAGCAAATTTCCACAAAGCCTAACGGCACTTCCCCCAATTTCTTCACCTTTTGTAGAAACAACAACAGTTGTTGAGGACACTTCGCCCTCGGAATTTGCCCCGCCAGCCCGCTCAACTGTGGACACTGGAACACCCAAATGGCTTCCCTTGAAGAAAACGTCCGTAGACAAGCAGACATCAGAACACGGGGATACAGGAAAATCACCACCACACCCCATCTCACCCCAACAGCAGTCATCTCAACGCAGAGAACCGGATCAGGCGAAAACCTCCTCTATGGAAACCCCCAGTTCCGCATCTGCTAACCAAAATGATCAGGATAACTTTCTTCCTGGGGCTACCAACAATCCCCCAATTGAGCAATTCACCCCGCAAACAAGCGCAGGATCAGAGTCATTTACATCAAAACTCAAAGCAATTTCTAGTGAAAAGCCGCAGCTTTCTGGAAAACTACTCCCCAGACGTTCACACAGTTTTATGTCACAAGAAATAGGATAGGAGATGATTATAGCTATAGCCGTAGCCAGGTAGATTAGGACATGAACTAATGAGAAAATACGGACATCACGAGATTTTCAACCCTGTTCCCTGTTCCCTATTCCCTATTCCCTGCTATATTAGTAACACTTCCACGTATGTTTAAAATTATATAAAATTATATGAATCCTGCACGTATCCTCCAGCCTGGTACTAATGATACGTAAGCGCAAATATTTTGAATTACCATTAGCGCCAGCAGACATTCTCGCCGAATTTGATTGTACTTATGAACGTAAGCGATTAGATTTGCCAAGGTATCAGGGAAGTATTAAATGTATGGAGAGAGAAACTTCTTCCATCAACCCAGAAGCAAAATGTTCAACAGTGAACAGTGAACTGATAACTGTTCACTGTTTACTGTTTACTGATAACTGTTCACTGATTCAATTCACCGGCTCAACCACAGCTTTCAAACCATTGTTATTCAGTATTTTTATCATGCTATCTGCATTATTGCGGGTGTTGAAGACACCAATTTGCATCACTCCCTTACCGCGCCAAACAGTGGGAAAAGCATTAGGAGCAAGGAATTTGACTAACTCTTGGTCTTTTTCATTTTGGACTTCCACCACAACTCGGTAACGTAAATTCATTTGACTGTCTCCCGCTGGCGATGGGGATGAACTGTCAACATACGCTGTTGTTGAAGATCTTTGAGGTACTGCCACTTTTCGCATATTACTAGTATTGCCCAAAGGGATATTGGTATTGGGAACGGGCAAAAGAGCTGCTTCACCGACAGGCGCAGCTTCTAGTCTTGGCAATCTAGACTGTCCTTGAGTCTGTACTTTTTGTACGGGTGCTGGTGCAACTTGGTTAGAGGAAGTTGCATTAAGTTGTGGTACTTGACGCCCAGATGGAGAGAGGGGAGGACGCGCAGTCATCTGTGGTAAATTTACTCCATCTTGACTTTCCTGTTCCCTGTTAAGCGTTAAGAGTTCCCTGTTCCCTATTCCCTGTGTCCCTGTATCAACAGTGTTACTTGCTGTTTGGGGTGCAGTGAATTCTACACTCCCAGGAGAAATGCGTACGTAATTTGCTTGTCGTGATGTATTAGATGTATTTGCTAATGGTTCAATTGACTTTGTTGGCGCAACTTGCCGACTTGGTAGTGTCTGAGTTGGAGATTGTCCGCCATACCTTGTTAAGCTATTAGCAGTTGGCAAGCCAGGATTTTGAGCGTAAAGCTGTTTTTGATTGGTTGCAGTTGCAGAAAGTGGAGAATTAGCAGGTCTTAATGGTTGTAGTTGATTGTTCAATCCTGCTGAAACATTGTTAGAAGATGTGGGCAGAGGAAGACGGGGTGACGCACTCAGGTTTGCAGGAGAGTTCCCACGCGCCAATGTTGTCCCCATTCCTGCGTCTGCAACTGCTGTTGTTCCAGTCAAGTCTACCTTGCCATTGATGCGGTTGTTGGCAAGGCTGTTGCCAGAAACAGGAAAGATTTGCTTGGAGGCGCTGGCGTTAATGTCGTAGCGAGCATTGTTGCGAAACTGATTACCACCTGGTTCAGAGGCGGTGCCTAAATTGGGCATGGCTTGAGAAATGGCTACCAACCCATCTTCTTTGCTACCTTGAATAAGATTGTTCCGTAGTATTGGGCGAGCATTGGCTTGTACTACAATGCCACTTCTATTGTCTTGAATAGAATTGCTAACTACGATTGGCTGAGCATTTTGGGTAATATTAATACCAAAGCCCGTTTGTTGAAACACATTTTCCCGCACCTCGGCTTGGGAATTTCCAGAGACGGTGATTCCATTCGCTCCATTTTGATAAAAGAAATTGTTGCGAATGTTAGGGGTACTGTTACCAGTAACCGCAATTCCATCTTGGGTACTACCAGTAAAGGTATTTTCCACAATCACTGGATTACTGTATTCAATCCATAAACCGTAACCACGAGGGTTAGGATTAGTCACTGTTACGCCAGTCAACTTGGCTTGGTTCGCGCCGACAATAGTGACGTTTTTACCACCAAAGGTACGACTAAGGTAAGTATCTCCTCCTTTGATCACAATACCACGACCTTTACTGCCAGAGTCCCCTTGAATAGAAATGTTTGGTTTGAGTATCAAAGGAAAATTCTCTCCAGTTTCAGCACTGTAAGTGCCATTTGAGAGCATAATGATTGTGTTGGGACCAGCAATTCGTAGCGCTTGGCTGATGGTTTTAAAAGGAGTAGCTTCACTGCCATTGTTTACCTTGTCATCTCCAACACTTGGGTTGACAAAAAGGACGTTAACCTGAGACATTGTTTTGACATCCAGCTGTTTCCCATCTGTTGTTCTGGGTATTTGAGCAATGGCAACATCAAGGTTTGCGCCAAGCATTGCCATGTATGCCATTCCCATGCCAGTGGTGAAACATAAAATTAAGAAACGAAACACCGATAATATTATTTGATTGAGGAAAAAATATGGTTTGTCATCCTTGGCAACTCGCTTTTTTGGCAGGTTGTTTACGATATAAGATTTAGAAAAAACGCGGGGGTGAATCACTTTTACGGCACTCCTTCAACCAAAAAACTTTTTATACTTTTGTAGATGTCGTAAATCAAGTCGATAAAGTTACTCACATATTGACTACTTCGCTCTTTTTGATACACATTTAAGTTAGTTAAGAATCAATAGAGATACGGAGCACATTGCCAATATGAAAGAGGCTGACTGTTACGATGAAAGCACTAACGGGGTTGTTGTAATGGTCGAGCCATACAGCCAAACAGAGCAAATACAGCAAGTTATTTACCGCATTTTAGATGCAAATTTAGATCGCGCTCGTGAAGGTTTGCGAATCATTGAGGAATGGTGTCGCTTTGGGTTGAACAACGCCCAATTGGCTGCCCAATGCAAAAAAGAGCGACAAGAAATAGCTGTTTGGCATACTGCTGAACTGCGGGCGGCGCGAAATACGCCTGGAGATCCTGGAACTGACTTAACTCATCCTCAAGAAGAGCAACGTACGAGCATCAAATCTTTGTTGCAAGCTAACTTCTGCCGAGTGCAAGAAGCCCTGCGGGTGTTGGAAGAATACAGTAAGCTTTACAACCCAAACATGGGCAAAGCTTGTAAGCAGATGCGTTATCGCATTTATACCTTGGAAAGTACTTTGATGGGACGTCATCGACAGCAACTGCTGTTGCGATCGCGTCTGTATCTTGTCACCTCCCCTGGTGATCGGTTGGTGGAAACTGTCGAATCTGCCCTCAAAGGAGGATTAACACTCGTACAGTATCGGGACAAAACAGCCGATGATACTGTGCGCTTACAACAAGCGAAAAAGCTGCGGCAACTTTGCCATGATTACGGTGCTATTTTTGTTGTCAATGATCGCTTAGATTTAGCTCTAGCGGTAGATGCTGATGGGGTACATTTAGGACAACAAGATTTGCCTATCGCTATTGCCCGAGAATTACTTGGTCCTCATCGTTTGATCGGTCGTTCCACCACAAAAGCGGCAGAAATGCAAGCAGCGATCGCTGAGGGTGCAGATTATGTTGGCGTGGGACCAGTTTACGAAACTCCAACAAAAGAGGGGAAAGCAGCAGCTGGCTTAGAGTACGTCAGCTATGCGGCTAAAAATTGTTCAATACCTTGGTTTGCCATTGGGGGAATAGATCCAAATAACGTGAATGAGGTGATCAATGCAGGAGCAAATCGTGTCGCCGTGGTGCGTAGTCTGATGCAAGCCGAACAACCTACCTTAGTGACACAATTTTTCCTCTCACAGCTAATCGGTCGGATGAAACCAGAACTTGGTATGTCTTATGTCTGATAATATTACACTACTTGTCAATGGGGAAACTCGTAGCTGTTTACCGCAAACACCTTTACCCGACTTACTTCAGCAACAGGGTTTCAATCCTCGCTTGGTAGCAGTAGAGTATAACGGCGAAATTTTACACCGTCAGTTTTGGTCAGACACAAAAGTACAGCAGGGCGATCGCTTGGAAATAGTAACCATAGTTGGTGGTGGTTAAGTTGACAAACACTCGTAGCGAGACTCAGGAATGTAAATTGAGCGGTGTAAGGTTTTGCATTGAACTAATTGTTTCCCTCTACGACCGAGTTGTTCGCGCAGCTTTTGGTCTTGACACAACCGTTTGAAAGCATGAAAAACTTCATAACCGGAATTGGGATTCACTAGTATGCCATTTTCCTCGTGATGAACTGTATCCACTACACTCCCCAAGCCAGAAGCAATCACAGGTTTCCCAAAATAACCTGCTTCTAAACAGACGATACCAAAACCCCCAACTCTGGGGGTTTTATCATCTCCCTGAGTCAGCATTGCAAGTATGTCAGATGCTGCATAGTATGCGCTTAATTCTTGGTCAGGCACATATCCAGTAAAATGAACTCGCTTGTGCACCCGCAAACGACGGGCTAAATTTTTCAGTGCAGACTCATAAGGACCTTGTCCACACAGTATGTAGTGGACATCCATCCCAAAAGTCAGTAGGAGTGTTAAATTCTCAATCACGCGATCAAAACCTTTACGTTTGTGCACCCGTCCGACTGAGAGAATCACAACTGCTGTTTCTGGAATGCTATATCCATTGCGCACCCGCACACGTAAATCATCCAGATTTTCTTGATAAGATGAAACACCAAATTTTTCTACTCTCACAGCGGGATTGATAACATGAGTTGGTGTCGCAACATGGAAATGAACTCTCAGGTAATCTTGAGTATAGGAACTGTTACAAACAATTCCTTGCGCTCGTTTTAACGTCCATTCAAACAGATAACGCAGTATGGGGTTACTTGAGAGTCCAAGAATATCCTTTCCGTGTAAGTAGATAAAAAACCGGATGGGTAGGAGATAACTTAATAGCAGAATAGAAAGAAAATGGTAGCCATGACCCCACTCAATATAGCGATAATGATAGCGGAAATAAAGTTTTATGGCTAGCACAAATGACCAAAAAGAATTGAGGAAAGCTTGCAGTATACTCTCCACAAAACTACCATGCCAGTATCGAGAAATAGGCCAGCGGTATACTGGAAACTTTTGCGCTTTATCAAATAGCTTATCTCCCGAACAACTAGCCGTCAAAACAATGACTCGCTCTGGGTCTTGCAAGCAACGATTATAGATATACTCTTCAATTCCACCTTCTTTTGGTTGGAAGCTACGAGATATGACTAGGATATCCGGGTATGACATAGTTTTGTCTCGGATTGTTGCTCTTATGCGTGAAATGTTTTCCATCAGATGATCACTAAACGTTAAAATCGCAGCACATTTTTACATTAAGTTTCACAGCCTTTGTCATTCATACTTTTAACTAAACTGAAGAAATTCAGATGAATTTGTTCCAGGTCTATTTTATCTAACAAATATCTGACATTTTTTCTTGCATGGTAGAGCCGATAAATAGTTATTTATCATTAATCATTGAAATAATAACTTTGAATGATTAATGATAAATGACTCTTACATATAATTTTATTTTGAACATTTTTTATATCTAGAAAGCTTAATTTGGCGAAAATAATTCGCTAACTTTTTTTTCAATTTCAAGTTTTTAGATGAATATTTTATTTGTATCATACATACTGTTTTTTGTATATACGAATTGAGAAAATTTTGAGACAGAAGTGAAAGTAAAGATGAAGATGAAATAAGTTCTACACCTGCTAAGTACGTAAAATGGAAAAACGTAAAATGTCTTGGTTTTCCGGGTATGCTCTATGCCGGCGGCACGGCTCGTTCACGCTTTGGGTTTACGTAATAACATTTTACATTTGATGTTTTTTCAAAATTAAATATTTGATACATATATATATTAAATAATTCCATGTTTATACTGAAAATTATAGCCGTCAAATGAGTCCTATTAAGACTTTGAAATTTAGCTACTTTTAGTAGAATATCTGAAGAACACCCAAAATGTTATGCCAAAATGCCGAAAAGCTATTTTGATTAATTATATTTTTCAAAAAAATAAAACTATTTATGATCTCTACTCACAAACATGTTTAGTTATAAAATATACAAACTATAGGTTTTTTTTGAAATTTTCAATAATGATGAGAAACCTAAGAAAATTATTTTTTAAAATTAAAAGTAAGTAAAAACAAAAACTTGTGCACAGACCAATTTTGGCACAACAAAGAGGGAATTGGCTTTGTGAATATTGAACTTAGAAGTTTCAATAACTTGTCAGGTACGGTTATCTACTCCAGAAATCCGCCCAAAGCATGCTGCCCGTGCAACACAGTAGACGGTAAATTGGAAATGTAGTCTGTACTGGCGCAAAGAGTGCCAAGGACTGTTTAAGACTACGGGCTGGCGTTATTGAACAAGCACAAAACTCCAACCAGCATAGGGAGAAAAGATAACCAATACTGTTTTTCAAGCCACTGTGTCGTCATGCGTAAAAAACTACAACAAGCTACCAAACCCCTTTTAAAATCTCTGCTCCTGCTATGCCTTGTTTTTACATTGGCATTTAGTCACTCCGATGGAGCGCTAGCCGCCAGTGGGGGTAGAATCGGCGGTGGTTCCTTTAGAATGCCCTCATCAAGCCGTCCCTACTCCTCTCCTCGCACCTACGCACCAGGTGGAGGTTATGGCGGAGGTTACTATGCTCCCTATCCTGGTGGAGGTTTTGGCTTTCCCTTCCTGCTTCCGTTTTGGGGTATTGGGGGAGGATTTGGTGGTTTATTTAGCATTTTAATTTTTATTGCGATCGCCAACTTCCTGCTACAAACCTTCCGTCGCGTTGCTTCTGGTAACGCTTCTGGTGATAGTGAAGTCAGCTACAACAGCAACCCTTCTGTTTCCGTAACTCGTTTACAAGTTGGCTTGTTAGGTAGCGCCCGTAATTTGCAAACCGAACTCAACCAGATTGCTGAAACTGCTGATACGAACTCCCCAGAAGGTAGAGCAGAAATTCTGCAAGAAGCCAGCCTAGCTTTGCTACGCCATCCGGAATATTGGGTTTACGCTGGTGGTGGTACCGAACAAGCGCGTTTAAACGCAGCTGAAGCTCAATTCAACCGTTTCTCATTGGCAGAACGCAGCAAATTTACAGGAGAAACTCTTTCTAATGTGAACAACCAGCTCAAAGCAACTGCTCCCAAAGATGCTTTACCTGCTGCTGGTGAACTCGACAATCCAACCCGTCTGATCACTGAAGGACCTGGAGAATATATTATCGTTACTTTACTAGCTGCAACCTTGGGTAAACTCCAGCTAGGCGACATTAACAGCGCTGACGATTTGCGTCAAGCTCTACGTCAATTTGGTAGTATTCCTGGAGAGCAACTGCTTGCTATAGAAGTTCTTTGGACTCCACAAGCTGAAGGTGATACTCTCACCTCTGATGATGTCCTCGCGGAGTATCCAGATTTGAAATTAGTTTAAAGCGTTGTGTAGTAAAAGAATAACTTTTCTGGGGTGGGTGAGATGCTCACCCCTGTTTTTTTTGTTTTATAGCAGTCGCCACAATTGTTAGGATATTTTTCTGTTCCCTGTTCCCTGTTCCCTGTTACTGTACGTTCGCTCATTTTTAACCGCAAGATTTAATTTACGCCCCACAGGGCTTGTAATCCTGGCGATGCAATGGATTCAGGCATTTTTATTCGCACGGGGCTTTTGGTCATTTTATGATTTGTCCTATGCCTGCGCCCAATTGCTCACCTCTGGAAGCCTTCTGTGATGGTCACAAATTTTACTAAAAAATAATGGTTCACGTAAAAATCCCCGTTTTCCTTTTACATTAAGGCTTTAATTCCCCTTCGGCTCTCAAAATAAGCGAACGCACAGCTGTTAAGCGTTCCCTGTTCCCTAAAAACCCTTTTAAGATTTCAAACAGACCAACTTGACACCACTCGAAACCCGCATATCCTCAATCCGCCATCCGGTTCGTTCCAGCTACGACTAGCGCTACAGCAAAGCGCAGAACTAAAACTCCAAGAACCACCACGAAGCACACGACGATTATCGTCGCCACCAACTTCCCAAACTGATCCATCTGTGGGTGCGCCATCGTAATTTTTGTGCCAAGGATCAGCACACCACTCCCAAACTAACCCATGCATATCGTATAAGCCAAAGGCATTTGCCACCTGAAAACTACCTACAGGTGTTGTTTCTTTTGGGTTTTTGGGTTTTTGTTCCCAAGTCTGAGTCTCCTGACTACAGTTTGCTAATTCAGTCGTAATTGTTTCGCCAAAATGGAAGGGTGTCGATGTTCGGGCACGACAAGCATACTCCCATTCGGCTTCACTGGGTAAGCGATATAGTCGTCCAGTTTTTGCAAACAGCCTGGTACAGAATTCTATTGCTTCGTGCCAAGAAATATTTTCAACTGGTCGATTCGCACCTTTAAATTTTGATGGATAAGGATTTAAAGATTGTTTGACTTTAGGTAAAGCTGCGACTGCTTTCCATTGTGCTTGGGTGACGGGAAACTTCCCCATAAAAAAGGGTTTGATACTCACTTGATGTTGTGGACGTTCATCTGCATCCCCTTCATTGTCTTTTGAACCCATCATAAAAGTATCGCCAGGAATTCCTACCATTTCCAACGTCACTTCGTTCCCCAAGTTTTCTGCATAAAACTTTGCACTCCGACACTCACGGCTGATTTCATCACCTTGTGCGTCTACTGTCACCACATCAAAATTAAAGGTCTGTAAGGAGTCGAGTTCTGAAGAAGCTTTTATTTCAGAAATTGGCGTTGTGACTTTGTATTTTTCAAATGGTAACGATTTCGCTTGAGGAATTGCCACAATTGGTTGTGCAAAAAATTTTGTTGCATTCAATTCTTGCAAAACTTCTGTTGCTGATTGATACCTATCTTTTGCCAAATGTTTCAGCAACTTATCCAGAATTTCCCTCAAGTCATTGCTAATAGTAACCCCTTTTTCCTGTAAATACTCTCGCCATAACCATTCACCATTCATGGGGTTGTAAAGAGTATCTTGAATCTGTCCTCCATCAGGATTTTGTATAGGCAAACATTGAGTCATAAGACGCGCACAAGTGACTCCTAAAGCGTATAAATCACTAGCCTGACAAGCAAATCCAGCCATTTGCTCACTAGGTGCATAACCGATTGTATATAGCACTGTAGCTTGTCTTGATAAACTGGTTTGTGTCACCTGCTTAGCACCACCAAAGTCAATTAAAACGAGTTTGCCATCAGTTTGGCGGCGAATAATATTTTCTGGTTTAATATCCCGATGAATAACGTTACGCTCGTGAATGAATTGGAGAACAGGTAATAAATCTTCTAAAAGATCTCGAATTTTTTCTTCACTAAAAGGTTGTTGCTGGAGTTCTTGTAATAGAGTTTGCCCTTGAATAAATTCTTGCACCAGATAGAGACTAGAACCTTGTTCAAAGTAAGCAAGTAATCTGGGAATTTGCCAGTGATTTTCTCCCAGTTCATAAAGTCGCTTCGCTTCTTCCTTAAACAATTGTGCAGCTTTTGTACGTTCTGAAGTCCCCTGAATTTGTGGGAAGAACTGTTTGATGACGCATGGAGCATCTAGTCTATCAACGTCTTCGGTTGCATATGTTCTGCTAAACCCACCCTCGCCTAACAATTCCAACACACGGTAGCGGTTTCTAAGGAAGTTGCCAAAGTTATTTTGTCCACAGCTGGTGCAAAATCTATTGCTGTCAGGGTTGAAGGGATTGGAGCAACTGGGATTTTGACAAATTTGCATAGTGAGCCATGTATCGCATCTTGTCCAAAGTTGGCTCTAACTTGAGCTGTTCAAATACAGAAATGTATCTTGACACAAACATTTCTGACTGTCTGCTCACACCCACAACACCAAGCACACAGATAAAAAAGTTCTGCGCATCTGCCTATGTAGGGTGAAAAGTTTCTAAGTTAGAAGTTTATAAATATAAGTATGTATGCACGCAAGGATTCCCATTATATAAAATAATATTATGATAAAACTCCTAATATTGTCAAGTAGTTTGGTAAATGGATCGGGATCATGACCAATAACTAATAACTAATGACCAATGACTAATGACTAATGACTATTTATTCTTTGTCCTGACGCACGAATTAACTCAGCTATAAGAGCGACAATCCCAGAGACTAAAATCAAGATCACACTCAGAGCATTAATATCTGGTTTGACTCCTGTTCTGATGCGGCTAAAAATTTCCATAGGTAAAGTGTTGGAACCACTACCAGCAGTGAAACTGGCAATGAGAAAGTCGTCTAAGCTGAGGACAAAGGCTAGTAAACAACCAGCGACAACACCAGGTATTAACTGAGGTAACAAGACTTTGATGAAGGCTTGCACTGGTGTTGCTCCGAGATCCAGTGCTGCTTCTTCTAAATGGGGATCTAAATGAGTTAGTTGAGAAGATACAACAAGACAAACATAGGCAAGACAAAAGACGACATGAGCCGCAACGATTGTCCAGATGCTTAAGGGAATGGCAAACGCTGCTAGAAAAACTAGGGTAGCTACTGCGATCGCAATATCAGGAATAATCAATGGTAAGTAAGAAACACCGCGATACAAACTCTTACCCAAGAACTGATAACGCGCCAACCCCACTGCCATCAACGTTCCTAGTATTGCAGAAATCCCTACTGCACAAAAGGCTACTATCAAACTGTTTTCTAAAGCCGATAAAATCCGCTCATCGCTAAACAACTTGCTATACCATTCCAAAGTCAACCCTTGCCAACGTGCACTGTAGGGCGACTGGTTGAAACTATAAAACGCCAGTACCACTATAGGTAGGTACATGAAAACAAACATGAGCATTGAGAAAACCGCTTGCCATGTCAAGACACGCGGTTTCTGACGAGATACATTTATCTTCATGTTTTGTTCTTTTTATTTCGCATTATTATACCATCTTTTGAGACTATGACAGAATGCGATTTCGCAGCTAGCCACTGGAAAAATCCTGTACGACGCAAATCCTGTTCCTAGGTTCATCACAGGTGTGTCGCTTCAAAAACTGCTCAGTCATTGAATCCTACACTTCTACTACGACATAAGAGCTGATCGCGAAAAGTTAAGTTACTGGTACTTTTTCGTACAAATGATTGTCGGCGAAACAACAAGGTAATGAAAGTTATGAGTTGCAAGCCATGATATTAGAGTCATTTTTGTTACTAACTTACGATTCTCTTCAGCATTTAATCTTTCTATTCTTTTTAGTATCCTTACATACTCAGTAAAAAAAAAACTTACTTGATGCTAGCGCTAGCACACAGAAAAATTTTTTATAAGTGTAATATAACGGATAACACTTTAGTATTATTTATAACTGAAAGATATAATATTTTTACTTACTTACGTTAGTACATATGTTCATGTTGTTTCCGTCAACTTAAGTGTTTCATCTTCTCAAGCAGTAATTTTTAATGCTACATTTTCAGTATCGGAAACAAAGACATCGGTTTCCAGATAACTCAACTAAGTTCAAGGAAAAAAGTCATGAATCCACTTTTCACTGAAATTGCAGCATCTCAAGCAACCAGCGTTGTCGGCGGTTACGCTGCTAGTAGCACAGAACCCACCACTTACAGCAACACAGCTACCCTAGGAGGTACTGTTGCGGCTAGCACAGATGTGCCCACCGGCACCTACTCTACTGCTCTCAATGGAAGCGTAGAAGCAAATGACCAGAATACTACTTCGTCATTAAATATTAGCGCAGTAATTAACTACGCTGACAGCTAGTTCTTAAAACAGCTAACTTGTTAACTGGTGTTGCATTGACCCTATTCCTATCGTTGCTCGGGGCTATACAGCAACGATAGGAGCATATCAATCGACACAAAGGGCGTGGGCAAGAATGGTTTGCAGGCAATGCTAGTACAAAATTTTACCACACCCTTTGTCTGATTTTCCAGATCACTCAAATCAATTCAATTAACACTAAATTAGTTCAAGGAAAAAAGTCATGAATCCACTTTTCACTGAAATTGCAGCATCTCAAGCAACCAGCGTTGTCGGCGGTTTCGCTGCTAAGAGCACAGAATCTACCACTTACAGCAACGCAGCTACCCTAGGAGGTACTGTTGCAGCTAGCACAGGAGTGGAAAGCGGTACTTACTCTACTGATCTCAATGGAAGCGTAGAAGCAGATGACCAGAAGACTACCTCGTCATTAAATATTAGTGCAGCAATTAACTACTGAACTATAACAAAGCTGACAGCTAGTTCTAACAGCTAGCTTGTTAACTGGTGTTGCATCGCCAATGCAAGTTCCTATCGTTGCTCGGGGCTATACAGCAACGATAGGAGCATATCAATCGACACAAAGGGCGTGGGCAAGAATGGTTTGCAGGCAATGCTAGTACAAAATTTTACCACACCCTTTGTCTGATTTTCCAGATCACTCAAATCAATTCAATTAACACTAAATTAGTTCAAGGAAAAAAGTCATGAATCCACTTTTCACTGAAATTGCAGCATCTCAAGCAACCAGCGTTGTTGGCGGTTTCAGCAACACAGCTACCGTAGAAGGTACTGTTGCGGCTAGCACAGAAGTGCCCACTGGCACCTACTCTACTGATATCAATGGAAGCGTAGAAGCAGATGACCAGAAGACTACCTCCTCATTAAATATCAGCGCAGCAATTAACTACGCTGACAGCTAGTTCTTAAAACAGCTAACTTGTTAACTGGTGTTGCATTGACCCTATTCCTATCGTTGCTCGGGGCTATACAGCAACGATAGGAGCATATCAATCGACACA
>NZ_JCACKO010000140.1:136826-155152 GCF_059505445.1 Brasilonema angustatum
GTTGGCGGTTTCAGCAACACAGCTACCGTAGAAGGTACTGTTGCGGCTAGCACAGGAGTGGATAGCGGCACCTACTCTACTGATCTCAATGGAAGCGCATCAGTAAGTGACACGGAGGCTAAGTCGTCATTAACAATTTCGGCACAAGTTAACTACAACAACTGAACTATAGCAAAGCTGATAGCTAGTTCTTAAAACACTCACAAGTTTACTGGTGTTGCATTGTTGCTTTATATTCCTATTGTTGCTCGGGGCTATACAGCAACGATAGGAGCATATCAATCAACACAAAGGGCGTGGGCAAGAATGGTTTGCAGGCTAATGCTAGTGCATAATTTTACCACACCCTTTGTCTGATTTTTGGCGCTGAGTCGCGTATTCCTGACCACACCTCTGAAGAAACACAGGGGTGTAGGGGTGTAGGGGTGTAGGGGTGTAGGGCTGTGGGGGTTTAGGGGTGTAGGGGAAAAAGAGTGTTCTTTTATTCATAACGGATGGCGCGCGATACGCCTTTGGCGTCTGCGCCCTGCGCAATCGCCGCCTGTGGGGCGCTTTCAAGAAACATTCTAAGGGAGTGAGGGATAGTGTTGAGTGTTCTACTGATTTCAAACACAGGAGACGTACAGACAAGCATTTCTTTATGAAATACGCTCATATCTTACAATACAGTGAAGAAGATTGCGGTGCTGCTTGTCTAGCTTCTATCGCTAGACATCATGGACGTACTTTCACGCTGAATCATATCCGTGAGGCAGTCGGTACTGGACAATTAGGCACAACTTTATTAGGGCTGAAACGAGGAGCAGAAACACTCGGGTTTAAAGCTCGCCATGTCAGAACTTCGGCAGAATTGTTAAATCGGATGAATGAAGCGCCCTTACCAGCAATTATTCACTGGAAAGGGTGTCATTGGGTTGTTTTATACGGCAAGAAAGGCAACAAATGTGTCGTCGCTGATCCAGCAGTAGGAATCCGTTATCTTTCTAAAAAAGATTTAGCAGAGGCTTGGACGGATTGGTTGATGCTTTTGGTAGAGCCAGATCCAGTTCGCTTTTTAGAGCAAAAAAACGATCAGGTTGGAGGTTTTTGGCGTTTTTTCCGACGTGTCTGGATTTTTCGCGGAATTTTAGCGCAAGCTTTGCCGTTAAATTTCCTACTGGGATTACTCTCTTTAGCTTCCCCTTTTCTGCTGCAACTCCTAACTGATGATGTGCTGGTGCGTGGTGATACGAGGCTACTGACGACTGTGGCGATCGCCGTCGTAGTCATGAATTTGATTGCTAGCAGTCTTTCCTGGGTGCAGTCTAACTTAATCGCTCACTTTGCCCAACGTCTACAACTAGGACTAGTCCTAGAATTTGGAAGAGCTATTCTGCGATTACCTCTTTCTTACTACGAATCTCGACGTAGCGGGGAAATTGTGAGTCGGTTGCGAGACATCAACGAGATTAATCAGTTAGTTGCTCAAGTTGTTATCTCTCTGCCCAGTAGATTTTTTATTGCGATCATTTCTTTGAGTTTGATGGTTTTCTATAGCTGGAAACTAACGATAGTAGCGATGTTCGTCTCTGTGGTGATGACTTTATCTACGATAGTATTTCAGCCTAGTTTACGGCAAAAAACTCGTGAACTTTTGGTCACAGAAGCAGAAACACAAGGTATTTTAGTAGAAACATTTAAAGGCGCACTCACTCTCAAAAGTACCACAGCCGCACCCCAATTTTGGGATGAATTTCAAACCCGATTTAGCCATCTGGCTAACGTCACACTCCGGACTATTCAGATTAGCATTATCAACAATAGCTTCTCTAGTTTGGTTTCTGCTATTGGCAGCATTGTTTTACTATGGTTTGGCGGTAATTTGGTGAGTAACCCAGCGGAGAATTTAAGTATCGGGCAATTGCTAGCATTTAACTCGATGAATGCTAATTTCCTGGGCTTAATTAGTACTATCATTAATTTTGTTGATCGATTTACCCGTGCCAAAACTGCCACACAACGCCTGACAGAAGTTATAGATGCAACCCCAGAACATAGTGAAGATGACGCCAAAAAGCCATTTGCTCGAATACAACCAAATGCCGATATTATTTGTCGTCAAGTTAACTTTCACTATGCAGGTCGGCTTGACTTATTAGAAGACTTTTCGATAACAATTCCGGGTGGAAAAGTTGTTGCCTTGATTGGTAAATCCGGCTGTGGTAAAAGCACTTTAGCTAAAGTCATTGCTGGATTGTATCCACTGCAATCAGGAAATATTCGTATTGGACTGTATAACTTAGATGACCTCCCTCTTGATTGTCTGCGTCAACAGGTGGTTTTAGTTCCTCAAGACGCTCACTTTTGGAGTCGTTCCATTCTTGAAAACTTTCGCATAGGAAGACCACAATTAACTTTTGAGGAGATTGTGCAAGCTTGCCAAATTGCAGAAGCCGATGATTTTATTAGTAATTTACCCGAGAAATATCAAACGATTTTAGGTGAATTTGGCGCAAATATTTCTGGTGGACAACGTCAACGACTAGCAATAGCACGAGCTATAGCCACAGATCCAGCAATCCTCATTTTAGATGAATCTACCTCTGGACTTGATCCAGTGAGCGAGAACCTTGTGCTGGATAAACTGTTTCAACACCGTCACGGTAAAACTACGATTTTGATTACCCATCGTCCCAAAGTTATTAATCGTGCTGATTGGGTTGTAATGTTAGATCAAGGCAGATTAAAACTTCAAGGAACTCTTTCAGATTTACGATCAAAAGAAGGAGACCATTTGGACTTTTTGATAGTTTAGTTAATGGCTAATGACTCAAAAAAGAGATTTAGAAACTCAAGTAGCAATTAACAATTAAAAATTAGTCATTATGCATACACATAATCAAAAACTTCTACCATCACATCAAATTACCTCAGTTGAAAGTGATGGGTTTCTCCCTCCTATTAGTCCTTGGACATCTTTAGCTGGAGTATTTCTTGTTGGAACTGTCGCTACTATATTTAGCCTTGCCTCCTCTATAAAATACAATGTCACAGTGAAAGCTAGTGCTAATGTGCGCCCCACAGGAGACCTCCGGCTAGTACAACCAGAAATAGAAGGAACTGTTAAAGAAATTTTTGTCAAAGAAAATCAAATGGTCAAGCAGGGAGATGCGATCGCTGTTTTGAATGATGATCAACTGCAAATCAAAAAGAGCCAGATCAAAGGCAATATTGAGCAGAGCAAGTTACAGCTTATTCAAATGTATGCTCAAATCAAAAGTTTAGATGTTCAGGTTAGTGCTGAAAAGCAAGTCATAGAACAGACCATTTCTTCTGCAAAAGCGGAATTGGCACGTAGTCAACGGGAATATCAAGAACGACAAATCACAACGACAAGCGACTCACTAGGTGCAGAAGCAAATTTGCAGAAAGCAGAAGCAGACTTGCAAAAAGCCAAGGTAGATTTAGACTTTGCTATGGTAGATAGCGATCGCTATCAGCAGTTGTCAGAAACTGGAGCAATTGGTCGGCGTGATTTTGAACAGAAAAAACTAGTTGTTGAACAAACAAAATTAATACTACAAGGTCAACAAAAAGCCATTGATATCGCCAAAGCCAAAGTTAAATCAGCTAAAGCTGCTGTTAATCCCAGCAACGCAACGGTTGAGATGGCAAAAAAACGCGTTGAGCAAGAAATTGCTAAAGGTCAAGCAACTATCGCAACTTTACTCAAAGAAAAAGAAGCTTTAATTCAGCGGCGTTCTGAAACACAAAACCAAATCAACCAATCTCGAAAAGACCTGCAACAACTTGATACTCAACTCAAAAGTAGCATCATTCGTGCCACCAGTAACGGCATTATTCTTAAGCTCAATGTCTATAACCCAGGTCAAGTTGTCCGTACTAGCGAACCTATTGCCCAAATTGTTCCTCTTAATGCTCCTCTACTCATTAAAGTCATAATTCCTTCTGCTGATGTAAAAAAAGTCGCAGTTGCTCAAAAAGTGCAATTGCGAGTTGATGCATGTCCCTATCCTGATTACGGCACTCTTAAAGGTACTGTTAGCACCATTTCTCCAGACGCCATAACATCTGGTAGCAATTCTGGTACAGGAACCACTGGTTCTTCAACTGCTGGTACTAGCAACTTTGAAGTCACAGTAAAACCAGAAACACTTTCTTTCGGACATGGTGAATACAAATGTCATCTTCAAGCTGGGATGTCTGCGACAGCTGATATTATTTCTAGAGAAGAGACAGCTCTGCAATATTTGTTGAGAAAGGCAAGATTAATAACGAATTTGTGAGTAGCTACAGGAATCCGGTTTGATTTGGTGAGATCAGTGCTGCAGGAGGGTTTCCCGACAGAGGCATCTGGCGGAGCGCGTTAGCTCCGGCCCCCTTAGGGGCTAGCGGAACCGGAGGTTCTCCCCAATAGCCGTAAGGCGTGGCGTTAGCCATAGGGTGAACAACTCGTCAGGGCAGGGAACGCTTAACGCTTAACAGGGAAAAAGCAATAAAGGTATACTGAGTTTTTTTCAAAAATCAAATAGGAGTCCTATATAGCAATCCTAAATGATAATCAAAATATTAGGGAGGGGAGAACCGAGCTTAGCTCAGCTCTCCCCTCTCTTGCATAATTATCATTCTTATATCTAATTATTTCCATATGATGTGTTTAATCACACTAAATAGTAAGTGCGAATAGTAACCTAGAACAAATCAATTTTTAGCCGCTACCACAAAAACATCACACAGGGCTTCTCTATGATAACCAAAGACGAATTTCTAGAAGTAATTTCTGTTAGTGCCTATACTCTGGGAGTATTTGCAGTAAGCATTGGTGGCGCAGCACTGGTGACATCTGCAACTAGTACTGCATTGATTTCAGTGGGTCATGCACTAGAATCACAACGTCCAGCGATCCACAAACTTATGGTTTTTAGCTGTGCAAGCGACAGTGGTGGTGTACTGATGGTTGTTGGAGGATTAGTGATCGCCCGTTTGCGAAAACCCCCAACTCCAACCACACCACCACCAATCAAGCCCCCATTGGTGATTCCCATTGCGTGCGGCAGCTGCAAGTATTTTTCGGGAGAGATGCTCCTCCCTTGTGCGGTGCACCCTGAATTGAAGGAAAATTGTAGCGACAGAGAGCCAAGCTAGCTGGTATGCAAGTTTTCCAATATTTCGATAAATCGGTCTAACGCTTCCTTGGCCAATACTTTTCAGTTAAAGGGCAAAGGAGAAATACAAACAAGCATATCTGTATGAAACACACTTGGTATGAAACACACTTGCGTTTTACTATTCAGCATCAGTGGGTGGATACAGATAGAGTGACCAAAAGTCTGCATCATCGCTTTTGGTCACTATAGCGTATTAACCTTTAGCAGTTCTTTTCTTTCAATGAGCGTACTAAAGTCATTGCTTTACGTTTGGCTTTGGTGACAACCCCAAGAAGGCTACAACAGGACAGTAAAGCCAGAGTAGTAGAAGGTTCTGGTACTACAACTCTAGCCCGATTCCTCTTAACTTCTACTAAAGCGACATTTGTTTCGTTGGCAAAATAACGTTGCACAGAACCCTGAATGGAAGCTGTCGCAGATTCTTGATTTCCCCCAAAATTAGACGTGGTGACTGGATTATTCAAACTCACATTGTCGCTTTTTTGAAATGCGATAAAATCGTTATCACCTAGAGTCTCTACATTTCCTGTTAAGTCGAAGAAATCTAAGATACTGTTATTCGTGGTGTCGATCAATGCGAAAGATATATCTCCGGCTGCTCTTGCATTTTCTGCTGGTGGATTATCTATTGATGTTTTCAGGTTTAAATTTGTTGTAAAGTCAACAGACCATTGTGTATTTGCATCTACAACAAAATTACCGATAACTGTAGCCTGAGTATTTGCTTGTCCTAAATAATCTCTACCTTCTCCCAAAGCTTGGCTCAAAGAAAAATTGGATGCTTCTGGTGGAGTAGGACCAGTTACAAAAGTTGCTGTTGCTTGAGATAAAGCTTTCACCATACCACCCTTGCCAATGGCAAGGCTATTGCCGTTAACATCAGTTGCTATTGCCAAAGGTTTTTGACTAAAGTTAGTAAAATCGAAGTCACCTTGAGAGTAAGCAAAAGTAGCAGCTTGACTAGGTGCTGTTGCTAAGGCAGAACCAGCTATGAATGGCGTAACGAACAGCACACGCCGAACAAAACGCAAATGTTGTTTCATACAATTCCTTGTCTAAACTTGGTCATTAGGTTGGGTGACTTGGCGTATAAAAATCCCTAAGCAGCATAAATCTGCTTTGAAAATTCAAAGCGTCAAATCTGCTATGTCTGCAGTTATTCTTTTATTGGGTAGATAAAGTAACTTATTTGCACCAAAATGGCAGTAATTAACCCTATGGTCTGGGATGGTATGGCTCTTATTTTGTATTTTGCATTTCAAGTAATAATCTTAACAGAGAAAGCTAAGTATTTAGTGATTTTTTTTGTAAAGTGACAATAAAATTTTTTGTACTAAAACTTCGTGAAAACACGAATAAAATTTCTGAGTTATTGTTTACGAAAAAACATTAGGGAATAATGAACGCAGGTACTGCTAGAGTTCAGCCACACTAAGTTTGTTTTTCAAGTAGTTCCTCTGCTCGACTAAGTCCGCTATGGCAGGCTTAGTCAGCAGTTCTTATTCAGTATGCTCAAGTAAAATTAGCCGCATCTGAATAAGAAGCTGTTGCGCTTTTAACTTGCATATTGTTTTGGTTTAGTCAATCATTGAAACCCTCTTCCCTTCTGCCTTCTGCCGTCTGCCTTCTGCCTTGCTGTTGTGCATTTTTAATGCACAACAGCTTATTGTCGCTTTTTGTTTTGATTTATGTTTCCTCAGTTAGTAGTATCAATTTCTCTAGCTAACTGAGGTGTTGAGAGTTACGCCGCTGCTACTAAGCCATTATGCTTGAGCAAAGCTTCAGTACTGGGTTCACGACCCCTGAACGACTTAAACACGTCCATTGGATGCTTACTACCACCAAGAGCCAGTACTGTATCACGATAACGCTTACCTGTAGCTTTTAGAGCACTTTCATTATCTAAGCCAGCTTCTTCAAATGCGGCAAAAGCGTCAGCACTTAACACTTCCGCCCATTTATAACTGTAGTAACCAGCAGCATATCCACCAGAAAAAATGTGTCCGAAAGCACATAGAAATGAATCTTCTGGTAGTGGTGGCAAAACAGTAGTGGTTTTGGCAAGGCGCGATCGCACATCTTTTGGAGTCTCGCCGCCATCAGGACGATAGCGGTGGTGCAGTTCTATGTCAAGGCTGCTAAAGTGGATTTGTCGCAATGTACCACTACCACTCATGTAGTTCTTTGCCGCCAGTAACTTTTGGTAATAATGTTCCGGTAGAGGTTCACCAGTTTGGTAATGTTTTGCCATACCAAACAAAGTTGGTCTGTCGTAGCACCAGTTTTCCATAAACTGGCTGGGTAATTCCACTGCATCCCACTCAACGTTATTGATGCCTGCAGCTGCAGCATAGTCTACTTTGGTCAGCATATGATGCAAGCCATGACCAAACTCGTGGAACAAAGTCTCGACTTCATTGAAAGTCATGAGGCTAGGCTGATCACCAATTGGCGGAGTTTGGTTACACACCAAATACGCCACAGGTAAGCGGGTAGTGGTTACTCCATTTTTTGTAACTTTGCCACGGTTAATACAAACATCCATCCAAGCACCGCCACGCTTTTCTTGTGGACGGCTGTAGGGATCAAGGTAGAAGTAGGCAATTGGCTGACCTGTTTCGTTAGCAATTTGGAAGTAACGCACATCCTCATGCCAAACTGGGGCTTGCCCATCATTCGGGCTAATAGTGATGCCAAATAGTCGCTGCACTAGTCCAAACAAGCCATCCAGCACTTGAGGAAGTGGGAAATAAGGGCGTAATTCTTCAGCCGTGAAAGCAAATTTTTCTTCTCGTTGACGTTCTGCCCAAAAACTGATGTCCCAGTGCTGCAAATCGTTTGCTTCTGGTGCACCCTTAGATGCAGCAAAGGCTTTGAGTTCTTCCAATTCCTTAATAGCAGCATCATAACTAGCACGACGCATTTCTTCTAATAAGGACTCAACTGCTTGAACATTAGGAGCCATTTTACTGGCTAAGCTTAATTCAGCATATGTTTCAAAGCCAAGTAATTTTGCTAGTTCTTGACGCAACTCCAAAATGCGTTTAATCAACGGGTTGTTATCCAACTCTCCTGAAGAAGCACGGCTAATAAAGGCTCTGTATAGTTTTTCCCGCAAATTCCGTCGGGTGCTATGCTGCATGAAAGGACCATAACTGGGCGAGTCTAAAGTGATGCGCCAAGGACCATTTTCTCTTGTCGCATTTTCTTCGCCCGCAGCTTGTGCTGCTTGTGCGGCTAAACTCACTAAACTGGGAGGTAAACCCTCGATTTGTTCTGGATTTGTCAAAGTCATACTAAACGCTTTGGTTGCATCTAGCAGATGGTTGGAAAACTTGGTAGACAGTTCTGCCAACTCCATCTGAATGGCATTAAAACGTTCCTTTGCTTCGCCCTGCAAGCCAACACCAGAAAGTTCCGCATCTCGGATAGCTGCTTCTACAATACGCTGTTGAGACTCCTCAAGTTTTGCCCAAGTATCACTAGCACGCAATGCCTTAAAAGCATTATAAATTGGTTGGCTTTGACCGAGCTTGTTGGAAAATTGCACGACGTGCGGCTGTACGCTTTCGTATGCTTCGCGAAGTTCAGAACTATTTTTCACACCCATCAAATGGTTTACAATTCCCCAACTCCAATTGAGGCGTTCTGTCAGCTTTTCCAGAGGTTCTACTAAACCGTTCCAAGTAGGTTTTACATGAGCTTCTAAAGTCGTAAGTTCCTGATCGATTTCTGCGAGCAGTTGATTAAATGCTGGTACAACAGACTCTGCTGAAATCTCCCCAAAGGAAGGCAAACCAGAGCCTTTCAGTAAAGGATTCTTGGAAATAATGGTATTTGTACTCATAGTTTTGTCTGAGGAGCGGGTCAATACGCAGTAAAAAGCGATTTTTCTTTATATATCATCTAATGTAGCAATAGCTTTCTCTATTGCAGATTCTTCGCAAGTAAAAGTAGTAACAACCGTACTGACATTATAATTTGGGCAGTGAGATTTATCAGCAAATCAACAAAGGGCACGGTCGGATTGCAGTAACCAACCAAACACCTTATTGACTAGGTGCTACGACCACTCCGGCTTGGAAAACTCGCCCAATCACCTCTTCAACTGCTGGTTCTGTCACTGTCAAATCTACAATCTCCAAATCTGCTAAAATCTTCGCGACAGTGCGAGTGAGTGCCTCTTGTGGTACCATAAAACACACGGAACGTCCTTCTATTTGTCGTACATCACCGTATAACATCAGTTTTTCTTTGGGCAACTCATGGGTTAATTCCAAATGAACTTCCCGGTAAGGGGCAAAACGTTCCTGCAAACCATCTAAACTACCGTCATAGATCAAATGTCCTTGGTGAATCAGCAGTACCCGCTGACACAAAGCGGTGATATCTGCCATGTAATGGCTTGTTAATAGCACTGTCGCCTGATATCGTTGATTATAATCGCGTAAGAAATCACGCACTCCCACCTGAGCATTCACATCTAACCCTAGTGTTGGTTCATCTAAAAACAGGACTTGTGGACGGTGTAAAAGTGCTGCTAACAATTCCGCCTTCATTCGTTCACCTAAAGACAGCTTCCGCACGGGTTGCGTTAGTTTTCCGGACAGCGACAGCATCTCGGTTAATTCCCCCACCCGGTGGCGGAACTCTTTGTCAGATATGTTGTAAACAGCAGCATTAATCTTGAGAGAATCTAGAGCAGGCAAGTCCCATAGTAGTTGCTGTTTTTGCCCCATCACCAGGGTAATTTTTTGCAAAAACCCTTCCTGGCGACGAAACGGAACGTGTCCAGCCACTCTGATTTGACCAATAGATGGATGAATCAGCCCTGTGAGCATTTTCAATGTCGTGGTTTTACCAGCGCCATTTGGTCCCAAAAAGCCCACCACCTCACCAGGTGCAATTTCAAAGGAAACATCTTCAACTGCTTTGATTTGTCGGTAAGTGCGGCGGAAAAAGTGGGTAAGTGTCCCGACAATACCTGGTTCCTTAACAGCGACTGGATATAATTTGCTCAGATTTTGGACTGATATTATACTATAGTCGCTTGCACTTGTGTCACGGTATACGGGAGATTCTGGAGACATAAGCCGTCATATAGGGACGATTTGTCTTTAAGTGTAACATTTTTGTAAGTTGCGAAATGGGAAAGAATAGCTTCAATTTCGGTTACTGCTTTGTCTCCAATTTAAGATCTCAAATATATTTTCACATTGGTCTTTATCAAATCTTGCCTTAATTTCGGGAGTTGCGATGCCAAGACTATGCCCCTGAATGTATTCGACCCCAAGTTCAACCACCAGTTCTCTCAATGAAAAGTTGCTGCACTCATCAAATCCTTCAAGGATTGTAAAACAGTTAAAATCGTACTTGAGATTAACAAGATATTCTATAATACTTCTTCCTAGTTTTTTTTCAAAGTGAAGGATCTCTCTGTCAACCTTCACATATGTAGGATCGACCTCTTCTAACCTAGAAATGGAAGCATTGCCGACTCCAAAGTCATCAACAGCAAACTTGACGTCGTAATTCTTCCTGTATTTTCTTGCTATACTTCTAAAGCTTTCTAAACCTTTTCCTTCATTATCAACAATTGATGGGAGGAGAGTTTTTTCCGAAATCTCAAGCATCAGTTTATTCCCTGAGATTAGCTTCTGCTTTCTGATAAATTTTCTTAAGAAACTTTCATATCAGCGCGAAGAATACTTGAAGGATAAACATTAATTGAAAGCATTTTTTTATCATCATACCTCTCTGCTTTTGCCTTTTGTGTAGCTTGCTTGTAAGTCTTAAGTGCCGTTTCTAAAATATAAAGATCCAGTTCTGTTTGGAAACGTACTCCCCACATCTCGGCTATTTAAAACAACGGAGCCGGAGCACGACCAGTCTGTGGGTCACGTGCTAACGCCTCACTGCCCTCCGGGCATGTACGGCCTATCGCCTATTTTTCTAGCACAGCACTGTGGAACATCAAAATAGGGCGCGTTTGGTAAGTGAAACGCGCCCTACGTGTCATATATTACCTATTTCTCTATCAACCTGGGGGCCATGCCATCTGGCGTCCACCCAAAATATGCAGATGCAAGTGGTAAACAGTTTGACCCCCATCAGAACCTGTGTTGATGACAACGCGATAGCCATTTGCAAGTCCTGCTTGTTCGGCAACTCGCTTGGCTGTTAAAAGAAGATGTCCAAGGAGAGCATCATCACCAGATTCGGCATCAGCGAGTCTGGGTATAGGTTTTTTGGGAATGACAAGAATGTGGACGGGGGCTTGGGAATTGATGTCTCTAAATGCCAGCGCTAAGTCATCTTCATAAATTATGTCAGCTGGAATTTCTCGACGAATGATTTTGCTGAAAATCGTCTCTGTGGTTTCACTCATAATCGATTTACTTGTTCATCTGCTAGAGATTCTATAGGTTTAGTGTTCTTAATGAAATATTCAGCACATGCTTGTCAGATCTGGTAGTGGATCAATTGTCCGGTATTCACGCTGTAAAATTGCGTAAAGTCTTTATCGCTTCGCTCCTGGGTGTAGGGGTGTGGGGGTGTAGGGGAGCCAGTACTGATAGCGTAGCGTGGCACTTTGTGCCATAGGAGGGTTTCCCTCACTTGGTATCTGGCGTGTGTAGGGGAAAGACTTGAAAATGTACACCCCGCCCTAAGAGTGCAATGGGGTTTAAAACCCCACCGTCTTTTACGGGAGCCAGTACTTGATGAGGGTCTCCCTCACGCTTGTTCTGGTGAGACAGCGCGAATGACGGCTCTCCCGCTCTCGGGCGTGACTGCGCTCTTCGCAGCGGAACCGGAGGTTCTCCCCGATAGCCCTCCGGGTTCCCCAGTCGCCTGACGCCACATTCTTCAACGGGGGGAACCCCCGCACAGAAGTGGCTCCGGAGGGAGACCCTCCCGCAGCGCTGGACTCACCGTAAGGCGTGACCGTTCCCACTAGGGCGTTGTCAACAAGACGGTTGCGGTCTAAAACCCCAACCGATTGCTCCCCCCCTACACCCTTACACCCTTACACCCTTACACCCCTTCTTCTTTATTCGATCACAAACCCAAGTCAGTCAAAGTTAAGTTATCATAACTATATTTTTAATGCATGACTTTACAAAATTGGAAACGTAAGCGCGGCGTTGCACTGACTAATAAGGGTTTACAAAAACTTCAGGACGCAAAGCGTAAGTCAGAAACAAAGGAAAATTTTGGCAACAGCTACACTCTTGAAGAAATGAGCACACTTTCTGGGTTATATTCCAGTACAATCTCAAAAGTACTCAATCGGGAAGCAGGGGTTGATAAAAAAAGTATTGAAAAGCTTTTTTCAGTTTTTAGCGTAAAAATAGACAAAATTGACTATTTAAACTCAAAAAATCATTTAGATTGGGGTGATGCTACTTTTACATCAGTTTTTTATGGACGTACAGAGGAGCTTACCACGCTACAGGAATGGATTCTTGATGAGCGCTGCCGATTGGTATCACTATTAGGAATGGGTGGTATTGGCAAAACTGCTCTGTCTGTCAAGCTTGCTCAACAGATTCAGGAAGACTTTGAGTATGTTATCTGGCGATCGCTACGAGAAGCCCCACCTGTTAATACTATTGTTGCTAACCTGATCCAAGTTTTATCTGATCAGCAGGAAACAGAAAATAACTTACCAGAAAATTTAAGTGAAAAAATATCACGATTAGTCTATTTTTTACAAAATAATCGCTGTTTGGTGATACTTGATAATGTAGAGTCAATTCTCCGCAGTGGAAGTCGAGCTGGACAATATCGAGAAGGATATGAAGGGTATGGTGAGCTTTTCAGACAGGTAGGAGAAGCAAGTCACCAAAGCTGCTTAGTGCTGACTAGTCGGGAAATACCTAAAGAAGTGGCATTACTCAAAGGACAAAAATTACCCGTTCGCTGCCTACAATTAAGTGGTTTAAAGGTGGACGAAGGTCAGGAAATTTTTAAAGTTAAGGGGCTATCTGCAGCAGAGGAAGAATGGAAAGCAATAATTAAACTTTATACAGGGAATCCATTGGCTTTAAAGATAGTTGCTACGACAATTGTTGATGTCTTTGATGGTAATGTCACTGAATTTTTGCAACAGAATACAGGTGTTTTTGGCGATATTCGTGATATTCTAGACCAGCAGTTTGAGCGCTTGTCAGATTTAGAAAAAGAAATAATGTATTGGCTAGTGATTAATCGTGAGCCAGTTTCGCTATCACAATTGCGAGAAGACATTGTATTACCAATACCACCACAAAAATTACTGGAGGCTTTAGAATCTCTGGTTAGGCGATCGCTAATCGAGAAGGCTACCCTGCGGAAAGAGTTTCGCTCTATGTCTACGCTAGTTGAGAAAAGTCCAGCAACTTTCACTCTACAACCTATCGTTATGGAGTATGTCACTCAGGTATTGATAGAGTTGGTTTGTGGAGAAATTGAAACTCACAATATCGATTTGTTCAGGTCTCATGCTTTGATGAAGGCGACGGCGAAGGACTATGTGAGGGAAACTCAAATTCGCCTTATCCTCCAACCAGTTATAAATGGGCTGCTCACTGTTTTTAGAACCAATAAAAATCTTGTAAATCAGTTAACACAAATTCTAGCAAGGCAGCGAGAAGAATCTCCGCTAGAACCAGGGTATACGGCTGGAAATGTTCTCAATTTGCTTTGTCATTTGGAAACTGATCTAAGTGGTTATGATTTTTCTTATTTAACTGTTTGGCAAGCAGACTTACGGTGTATAAAATTGTACAATACCAATTTTGCTCATGCTAATCTAACTAAATCTGTTTTTGCTGAAACCTTCGGCGGTGTCCTGTCGGTCGCCTTTAGTCCTGATGGTAAACTTTTGGCTATGGGTGATACCAATGGAGAGATTCGCTTGTGGCAAGTTGCGGATGAGAAACACATCCTTACCTGCAAGGATCACACCAATTGGGTCGTATCACTCGCCTTCAGTTCTGATGGTAGTACCCTTGCTAGCAGTAGTACTGACTATACTGTGAAGCTGTGGGATGTCAGTACAGGTCAATGCCTTCAAACTTTGCAGGGACATGATAATGTCTGGTCAGTTGCCTTTAGTCCTGATGGAAAGATGCTGGCGAGTGGCAGTAAGGACCAGACGGTTCGGCTTTGGAGTGTCAGCACAGGTGAATGCCTTCAAACTTTGCAGGGACATTCCAATTGGGTACTATCAATTGCCTTTAGTCCTGATGGTCAGACGCTGGTGAGTAGCAGTGGAGACCACACCATCAGGTTGTGGGATGTTAATACAGGTGAATGCAAAAAAACTTTCCGGGGACATTGTGGTGGGGTACGGTCAATCTCCCTCAGTCCGGATGGTCAGACTCTGGCGAGTGGTAGTGAAGACCAAACGGTGAGGTTATGGGATGTTAGTACAGGTGAATGCCTCAAAATTTTCCAAGGACATTCCAATCGCGTTATGTCGGTTGCCTTCAGATCGCAAGGTGATATCCTAGCAAGTGGCAGTTTTGACCAGACGGTGAAGTTATGGGATGTTAGCACTGGTGAGTGCAAAAGAACTTTTCAGGGACATTCCAATTTTGTTTGGTCAATTGCCTTCAGAACGCAAGGTGATATCGTGGCAAGTGGTAGTTATGACCAGACGGTGAAGTTATGGGATGTTAGCACTAGTGAATGCAGAAGAACTTTTCAGGGATATTCCAACCAAGTAACATCAGTCGCCTTTAGCCTGGATAGCCAAATGCTGACAAGTGGCAGTGTAGATCACACAGTGAAGTTGTGGGATGTTAACACTGGTGAATGCAAAAGAACTTGTCGGGGACATTCTAATTGGGTATATTCAGTTGCCTTTAGCCCACAAGGTAATACCCTAGTCAGTTGTAGTGGAGACAAAACAGCGAAGCTATGGAGTGTCAGCACAGGTCTTGCCTTAAGAACTTTACACGGACATAGTGCTCGGATATGGTCAACGAGTTTCAGTCCTAACGGTCAGACGCTGGTGAGTGGCAGTGAAGACCAAACAGTGAGGTTGTGGGATGTCACCACAGGTAAATGCCTCAGAACTTTTCAGGGACATACTGATGCGGTCTGGTCAGTTGCCTTCAGTCCTCAAGGCACGACCTTAGTTAGTGGTGCTTGGGACAAAACGATCAGGTTGTGGGATGTCACCACAGGTAAATGCCTCAGAATTTTCCATGGACATATAAATTGGGTTTGGTCAGTTGCCTTTAGTCCTGATGGTGACACTGTGGCGAGTGCCAGTATAGATCACACAGTCAGGTTATGGAGTGCCAGCACAGGAGAATGCCTCAAAACTTTGCAGGGACATACAAATTGGGTACGATCAGTTGCCTTTAGTCCTGATGGTCAGATGCTAGCCAGTGGCAGTCATGACTCTACAGTCAAGTTATGGGATGTCAGCACAGGTCAGTGCAAAAGAACTTTACAGGGACATACAAGTTGGGTCTGGTCAACTGCCTTTAGTCCTGATCGTCAGACTCTGGCCAGTGGTAGCGAAGATGAGACAATTAAGCTTTGGCATTTAAGAACAGGCGAGTGCTTTAAAACTCTCAAAGCAGAAAAACCTTATGTGCGCATGAACATCACGGGGGTTACAGGTTTAACTGAAGCAACTATTGCTACATTGAAAGCTCTGGGGGCAGTTGATTGAAAAAGCCCCCATATCAAGCGCGTGGCCAAAGCTGAGGAAAAAGGTCACAATCTATAGAATCACCAGCGTGAAGGCGATGAATTGAGTTAACTTCTTTGACGCCAATCTTGTTGATATGAGTGATAAACGTATCGGGGCGAGGATCGTAAGTAACACCATCACCAGCCCAACGGGTTACCAGGGCGCGACGTCGTGTACTAGTAGATGCATTGCCTGATGAAGCATGAATCGTGAGCGCATGATGCACTAAGCAGTCACCCGGAGCCATATTCCAAGAAAGCAATTCCAGCGATGCTGAGTGAGCTACTGCTTCCGCAAGGGCATCTTTTTGACGGAGCCACTTGCGCCATTGGTGCGAACCTTTGATGTACTGCACCCCACCAGTTTCTTTGGTAACAGGATCGAGCGCTACCCAGAGCGAACACATATTCCAGCCTTGTAAGGGCCAATCAGGGTGGTCGTTATGCCACAGAATAGGTTTTATATACCCAGGCTCTTTGACTAGCAGGTGGTCAAATAAAAAGTGGACTTTTTCTGCTTTGAGTATTTGTGCCGCGATTGCAGCTACAGGAGATTCAAAGACAAAAGCACGAAAATCGGAATTTCTAGTCCACATGAAAACATCCAGATGTAAGCGACCTCCCTGCGTCAGGTTTGTAGCTATTGGACCAGGGTTGGTCATATTCCAGTCAACTGCGGACCGGAGACGTTCCAACCATACATCTTCAAACAGACCTCTCAAGCAAACAACACCATCTTGTTCAAAAGCTTCAATTTCTTGATTCGTGATTTTCGGTATTTTTGCTGAACTCATTTCCGTTTCTTTTAAAGTAAGTATCCAACTCAGCTAGAGATCATTTCTGATTTCAAAGTCGTAATTGTCCTCTTTAGGACATTGACCTAAGTGAAGTTCCTCTTAAGGAGGAACTTCACTTAGATCAACTGTGAGCCATTAAACGGATGGAAAACCGGAATCTATCAGAAAGAGCCTAACTGAGTGAGCAATCCAGGCTCGAATTCATTGACTAAAATGCCATCCAAATCAACTTCCATGATATTCAAAACTTTGAACAAGTCTTCGACGTTGTTCTCAATCAGGCAGCGGGTGAAATCTTGCTGCAAAGATTGTTGTTCGATACTTGTAGTCGTTGTAGTTGTCATTGTATTCTCCTTGTAGTTGTCTCGGACAGTATGGTTAAAGGTACCTCAGACAAGTTGTCCTAGGTTTTCGGGTCATTTTGTCGGCAGGTGACAATATCAAACTCACCCACAAGCATGTGTATGTAACTTTAAGGGTTCCAACACATTCTGAAGTTCTTCCTCTGATATACAGCCCTCCTTAGATGATCTGAAATACAGCAGTGCAGTTTCGTAACAAGCTGCACCTACGCGGACACGCTTTTGGGGAGCAAGCCCTGCAACCATCTCCACCATCTCCTTCACATGCTCTACATCACTACCCACACTACTGTGTACACGCAAACAGCGAGTAGCTTGCATGCCTGAAGGAAGTAGAGCTTCCACTACCTGGATATACTTCTCTGTGATGCCTAACGCTAGGCGTTCCATCGTATAGGAGTAGCCGACGCAACTAATCGGATCGGTCGCCTGCACACTCTGGGTAAAATAATTTACTAAAGACTTCGCTGCTGGAGGAAGGAGCGCTTTCACCACAGCAAGGGCATCATATCCCATTGACTGGATATCAAGCAGGGCGAGTTGGTCATGACCCAGTTCCTCTCTAACTTTCTGTGCAGCCCACTGCGCCAAACTCTCACAACCCACTGCTACAAAGCGCTTTCGCGCTTCCTCCATCAGGCGTGGAGTCGAGTGAGTCAGATGGTAAGAACTTGCGAGTTGCCATACCCAACGTCTGGGGGTTAAGACAGGTGGTCTGCGCTCGGACTTCACTGTGTACCACGCATATGCGATCGCCTTATCTAAAAGCTTCTGGGTTTTAGCTATGCTGTCTGCGTCAATCATTTTTGGGGTCAAGGAATCGCCGCTCCCAGTAGAAGCGGGTCGATGCACCAAAGCGCGGTTGGCAGTATCCACCGCTACTTCGTTAGGCATAATACACCCCGATTCAGTATCAATGAAAAACTCATTATGCATGGTTCGTTTTGCACTCTCTCTCATATGTTTAAGCATCTTAACCAGTGCCTCTGCTACCAAAAGATATGCAGATGCCTTGTTATGAGATGGTTTTTTGGGTAAATTCAACTGTTCATGCCGTATTCGCTTTTAGATGCTTCAATTTCGCATCCATAACCGGTAAAGTAAATCCTCAAATTTGATTATTTTATTATTCTTTTTTAAAAGAATAACATCATAACGACATGATCCGACAAGTTAAGGAGATACAAAAAATAAAATGCCCCTCAACTAGCATGAGTAGGATTGCTTAAATGCTTCAAAATTGAGCTATTTAAGTTAACTCCTAACTTGCACATTTTAGAACCGTTATACAGTAAGGCTTTGAGAAA